>DYLC01000010.1 GCA_020722285.1 Desulfobulbus propionicus
CTCGGTGATAATCCCTTTGAGCATATCCTTGGACGGCCCGGCTCCTGCGGCATTCGCAGAATAAACGGGCAGCGACAGACTGAACAGAGCAGCACACAGCATAAGCAAAACGAACTTCTTCATTACAGGTAGATCTCCTTGATTTGAGTGAATATACGAAATTATTTTTTGGCCTGAAGCCCCAGACAGCTCAGCAAGTTACTGGCAAAGGCTCCATGGATAAACGAAAAGAAAAAGGCGGCAAGCACCGGATATATGGTATTTATTCCCCCCATGGTGCAGATGTCGGTCACCTTTTTTTCATTAGTAAAAACCAGAACATAGCAGGAAATTGAAACCGCTCCAAATAATAACGCCTTAAAATAAGGCTTGCTTTTCACTGGAGCCGGCGCCGACTTGCCGGTGGCTCCGCCTTTAAGCATCTCTTTGGCAGCACCATGCTTACCGGCCTCAGCAAAGGTTGCCGTCATCATGTTTTTGTCAAACTGTGTTACTTCCATCTTTCTACTCCCCCTTTTTTAGTTAAATATATATAAGGCGTCTTTTTTACGCCATCGTTTGTTGTCCGGCATAGACCACCACCGGGCAGTGCAACGCGTGAAATTTATTCGGCATTGTTTCCATGGCCATCAGGCAGCGGGCATCGCCGGTCTCCATGGCATCAAAGACGACACAAAAAAAGGTCGCGCCGGTTATTGGTATATTTCAGAACTTCTGTCGCCAGGCGCTCTTCGCCGGTAACAAACTGATATACAATCAAGATACCATGAAATCAAACCCCGATGAACGGGATAAATACTCACTATCTCGTAGACCCCTAGCCGCCGCATCATCACGGCCTCTTTTACAGGACAACGCACACAAAATACGTAAAATTTGTTGACGTAAATACCACTCCCCAAAAACCCTGTCAAGCAAAAACTGTTTATTTATGAAACAAGAGCGTTGCATTATCCCAACTTCAGAGTTTTTTGCTAAAAAAGGGGCATTTTCTCCAGTTTGAAAAATATAAATTCAATAATTCAGACATTCCTGTCTGTATGGCCAGACTCTGCCTGCTGGATAAATTCATAGCTCATGGCCATCGGCAGATTATAATACTCCCCGAAATCTGGACAGGGCAACATAGTGCATGGTAAGCTGCCCTCCTCATCTCATAACAAATCTGTACGCATTGCTTTCCTTTTTTTTTAAATAACAACATCACAGCACAATCATTCAATTGTTGACAACAAATCTAACATTATGCTACATTGTAATTAAGCTTTTAAAAAGTTACAAAAAAAATAAGTTATTGACATAATCAAGGAGGCGTAATGAATCAAAAACCTTTTATCCTGTGGTTTGATCAAATCGGAATAAAAGACGTTGGTATGGTAGGTGGAAAAAATGCATCTCTCGGAGAGATGTACCGTAACCTGACAAGCCATGGGGTTTCGGTTCCAAACGGCTTTGCAGTGACTGCAGAGGCTTATAAACACCTTTTAAAAGAATCCGGCATTGAAGACGCTATCAGAAAAGTGCTGGATGGCCTCGACACCCACAACATAGCAGACCTCAAAAAAAAGGGAAAAGCAATCAGAGAAATCATTTTACAGGCCAAATTTCCAGAAGACCTGGAAAAAGAGATCATTATAGCCTACAACGACCTCTCAAAGGCATACCAGACTGCGGATGTGGATGTGGCAGTGCGCTCCTCTGCCACGGCTGAAGACCTGCCTGACGCCTCCTTTGCAGGTCAGCAGGAGACATATCTCAACATAAGGGGAGCCGAAAAGATCATTGAGGCCTGTCATCATTGCTTTGCAAGTCTTTTTACAGACAGAGCCATTTCTTATCGTCAGGACAAGGGATTTAATCACTTTGATGTATATCTCTCCATAGTTGTGCAGAAAATGGTCAGAAGTGACAGCTCAAGCTCCGGTGTTATGTTTACCATGGACACAGAGAGCGGATTTGACAAGGTTGTTTACATCACAGGCGCATGGGGACTTGGAGAAAATGTAGTGCAGGGCGCTGTCAACCCCGATGAGTTTTATGTATTCAAGCCAACCCTTGAAAAGGGCTTCAAGTCAGTGCTTCACAAAAAAATCGGCGCAAAACAAAAAAAGATGATCTATGCCGAAGGAGAGGGCAAATCAGTCAAAAATGTGCCCACCACAAAGGTGGAAAAGAACACCTTTGTATTGTCAGATGACGAACTGGCAACCCTTGCCAAATGGGCATGCATAATAGAAAAACACTATAACAAACAGATGGATATTGAGTGGGCGAAGGATGGAGACGGGGTTAATGTAGGCACCGGACAGCTTTTTATTGTCCAGGCCCGCCCTGAAACTGTTCATTCACAAAAGAGCGCTGACTTCTATGAGACCTATGTGCTCAAGGAAACCGGAAAGGTGATGACCACCGGAAATGCGGTCGGCGCCAAGATAGGCAGAGGCGAGGTCAACACCATTCTGAATGTAAAGGATATAATCAAGTTTAAGCCAGGTCAGGTGTTGGTAACAGATATGACAGACCCTGACTGGGAGCCTATCATGAAGATTGCATCTGCAATTGTGACCAACAGAGGCGGACGCACCTGTCATGCCGCCATCATCTCCCGTGAGCTTGGGATTCCGTGCATAGTCGGCACTGAAACAGGCACAAATGACATGAAGGATGTAAAAACCGCCACTGTTTGTTGTGCTGAAGGTGAAATCGGGAAGGTCTATGACGGCCTGCTGGAATTTGAAGTACAGCGCGTTGATCTTAGGGATGTGCCTGCAACAAAGACTAAGGTAATGATGAACGTTGGCATACCGGAACAGGCTTTTGCACAAGGACAGATCCCAAACGACGGCGTGGGCCTTGCAAGGCTTGAGTTTATCATCAACGCCCACATAGGCATACACCCCCTTGCGCTTTTAAATTACACCATACTGAAAAAATCAACCAAAAAAGATGACAAACTCAAGAATGTGCTCAAGCATATAGACGAAAAAACCATTGGCTACGAAGACAAATCAAAGTTTTTTGTAGATATGCTCGCTCAAGGAGTCGCAAGGATTGCAGCAGGCTTCTGGCCCAATGATGTCATCGTGCGTATGTCTGACTTCAAGAGCAATGAGTACGAAAATCTGGTGGGCGGTTACCTCTATGAGCCATTTGAAAGCAATCCAATGATCGGATGGCGCGGGGCATCCCGATACTATGCGCCTGAGTACGAGCCTGCTTTTGCATTGGAGTGCGCTGCCCTTGTAAAGGTCAGAAACAAAATGGGGCTTACCAATGTCAAGACAATGATTCCATTCTGCCGCACTGTTGAGGAAGGCAGGCAGGTAGTGGATGTCATGAAAAAGTATGGGCTTACACAGGGTGATAATGGTCTTGAAATCTATGTCATGTGTGAAATTCCAAGCAATGTAATCTTGGCAGATAAGTTCGCTGAGGTGTTCGATGGTTTCTCAATCGGTTCAAATGATTTGACCCAGCTCACGCTTGGCTTAGACAGGGATTCAGAGCTGGTCTCTCACATCTACAATGAAAGAAACGAGGCAGTCAAGAGGCTTATTTCACAGGTTATTCAGACTGCAAAGGCTAAAAAGAGAAAGATCGGCATTTGTGGCCAGGCGCCCAGCGATTTTCCTGATTTTGCAGAGTTTCTTGTGGAATGCGGCATTGATTCCATGAGTCTTACTCCTGACACAATCGTTAAGACAAAGCTTATAGTTGCAAACAAAGAGGCTGAGTTAGCGGCAAAAAACAAGTAACAACCGTTCAGTTTTTTAATCTGATTTTTGGAACTTTCATATAAAAAAGCCAGAGGCGCAAACTCTGGCTTTTTTATATTGTCGTCCTGAGCCAAATGAAACAAGATAGCGCCATTGAAAAGCCTCACATTGAGATAAAAGATACTTCTTTTTACTGCTCAGGCTGCTGGGATACCGATCACCTTGAAGCCCTCGACACTGAATTAAGCGGTCTTATCACCCCGGATAGCCGGAAAATTGTCTTTGATATGTCAAAGATAAGCTTTCTTGACACAGCCGGCGCATGGCTGCTGCAACGCAAGCTTGCCAGGCTCAAAGACAAGGGCAAGCTAATTGAAATCAGAGGGCTTGAAGCCAGAGCAGGAACCATCTTTGAACTGGTGCAATCAATGGCCCAAGCTCAGGAGGCTGAACCTGCCCATGAAAAGCATGGATGGTTATGGCACATTGGCAAGAAAACAGTGGATAGCCTGTGGAATGGCTTCAGCCACATGAATGCTTCTCTTTCGTTTGCAGGGAGGGCATTTATCTGCCTTGCTTCCTTTCTTCTGAATCAGGGAAAGATACCAGTGCAGTCCATTTCCACTGCCATCAAAAGAGCCGGTTTTGATGCCCTTCCCATAGTCGGACTTTTGTCGTTTCTCATGGGAATAGTGATAACCTACCAGGGAGGTGTGCAGCTCAGCCGTTACGGGGCCCAGATATACGTAGCTGACCTGCTCGTTGTGTCCATGTTCAGAGAGCTTGCCCCGATGTTCACTGCAATCATAGTGGCAGGCCGCACAGGCTCCGCCTACACTGCACAGATTGGGACCATGCAGGTCAGGGAAGAGATCGACGCCATGATCAGCATCGGACTCTCTCCGTTGGAACGCCTTGTAGCGCCCAAGGTTATTGCCATGACACTGAGCCTGATGCTGCTCACTGTCTATGCAGATATTCTCGGCGTTCTGGGTGGATTGAGCATGGGGGCAGCCATGCTTGGGATAGCGCCAGGCACGTTTCTGGAACGTTCCATTGAGGCTGCAAGCCTCTCTTCGTATCTAATCGGTATTGGAAAGGCCCCCGTTTTTGCCCTGACGATCTCAATCATAGGCTGTTACCAGGGTTTTATGGTGAGTGGAAGCGCTGAGAGCGTTGGGCAGCGCACGACCACGAGCGTTGTCCAGTCTATCTTTCTGGTGATCGTGATTGATGCGGTTTTCTCAGTGCTGCTAAGCAGGTTCGGGATTTAGCCTAATACACTTAGGGAAGTTTCCAAAAATAGCTATTTTGGAAACTTCCATCATCTGACATGCGCCAGCATCTTTTCAAACAGCATTGGCTGTTTTTCAGAAAGCTGCACAAGCCTTCCATCCATGCCAACAGATGCATGGACAGTAAAACCCTGCGCCAATATCCTGTTGTCTGAAAAACGACGAATTTGATAGTTAAATCTTAGACTGTATCTTGAAACCTCTGCCAGGGCGGTGTTTATCTCCAGTGCATCATCATAGAATCCAGGCGCCTTGTTCCTGCAATAGGACTCTGTAACAGGCATAAGAATGCCTGTCTTTTGAAGCCATACATAGGCCACATCCAGCAATGTTCTCATGTACTCGGTGCGGCCTATTTCAAAGAGACGAAAATAATTAGCGTAATACACGATTCCGCCTGCATCAGTGTCTGCATAAATTACACGATAAGGCGTCCTGCAAACAGGATCTGTGATTTCAATTAGCTGTATGCTTCTTCCCAATAAACTGCTCCATAAGTCTGTATCCGGGTTTTATTTGAAGTGAAGATTGAAAAGCAGCCTTTTCAGAGAAACATGCCCCTGGATTATCCTTGAGGTCAACCGCGTCATAGATAACAAAAGGCACATTGCCTGCTGCATGGGTCTTAAGTGCAACTGGGGTAAAATGATCTGTTGTAACCATGAGCTTAAACTTGGTATATGCCTCATTAAGTCCATTAAAGACTGTCCCCACCACTTCCCTGTCAAACTGCTCGATAGCACGTATTTTTTCCCTGATGTCACCCATGTGACCTGCTTCATCAGGGGCTTCAACATGGACAATCACCAGGTCATGATCTTTTAATGCCTCAAGAGCCGCCTGGGCCTTTCCCTTGTAGTTGGTATCAAGATAGCCTGTTGCGCCCTCAACATTTATAATGGTCATGTCAGTGAGTTTGGCAAGCCCTTTGATGAGGTCCACAGCCGCAATCACAGCTCCCTTAAGCCCATATTCCTTTTCAATTGATGGCATAAAAGGTCTTCTGCCCTGCCCCCAAGGCCAAAGGAAATTGGCAACAGACTTTCCTTCCGCCTTTCTTTTCTGGTTTACAGGATGACGATGCAGAATATCAACTGCACTATTTAAAAACTCATTCAAAAGAGGCTCCTCCTCATACAACCTCCATGCCTCAGTTACGTCCTGACCTGTGACATCATGAGGGGGTATTGTGGAGATGCCTTCAGGGCCCCCGCTCCACAGCAGGATATGCCTGTAGCTTACGCCAGGATACAGTGCAAAAGAACGGCTTGGCATCTCTTTTGCGAGGGTTTTTATAATCTCGGCGCCTTCTTCAGTGCTGATATGACCAGCGCTGTAATCACTCATAAAGATGCGATTGTCCTTGAGAGACAGCGTGACAAGATTGCACCTGAAGGCAACATCCTCAGGGTTCATGTGTATGCCCATTGCCTCTGCCTCTATTGCACCTCTGCCAGTGTAATACTCAACAGGGTCATAGCCAAAAAGGGACATATTTGCCACATCGCTTGCCGGAGGCAGGTTGTGAGGCACAGTGGCAACAGCGCCAGTAACTCCTGAAGCGCACAATTTATTGATAAACGAAAGCCTTGCAGCCTCTAAAGCGGTTTTACCACCTATTGACCCAACTGGATAATCAGCCATGCCATCGCCGATCAAAATGACATATTTACATCTTTCTTCTTGAACAAGTTCACCTTCAGATTCCTTTGTTTCGGTTGCCATTTTTTCCATCAGATTTTTTTTCCTTCTTCAATGCGGATTACAGTTGTCCTTGCTGTAACGATATCCAGTTGATCCAGTTGGGCAAGGGCATTCTGCACATCTCTTTCCATAGCTTCATGCGTGAGCATTACTATAGGAACATCGTCTTTTTGCCCCCTTGCCTTCTGAACACAGGACTCTATGCTGATGTTATGCTGACCCAGCACACCTGCTATCCCAGCAAGCACTCCCGGCTGATCTTTGGCCGAAAATCTGAAATAATAGCGGGATGAAAGGGTTTCTATGGGGCGTTTTCGCAAAGGCAACAGCCCTGACATACCTGAAGGGGCATTACCAGCATCAGACGCCATTGCTATATCACAAATATCAGCCACGACTGCGCTGCCTGTGGGCATCTGTCCAGCACCAAGCCCATAGAGCATAACCTTGCCGACAGAATCTCCTGTCAGGTAAAAAGCATTATAAGCGCCCTTGACCTGGGCTAACAGGTGCCCCACAGGGATCATTGTGGGATGCACCCTGAGTTCAAGCTCGCCTCCTGCCTTTTGGGCAATAGCCAGCAACTTGATTTCGTAGCCAAGCTCCCTGGCAAACTCAATATCCAGCGGTTTTATGGAGGATATCCCCTCGACATGGATATCCGAAAGCTCTACCTGCATCTCAAAGGCAAGCCTTGCAAGAATGGCAAGTTTATGGGCTGTGTCAATGCCTTCCACGTCATAGGTCGGGTCTGCCTCTGCAAAACCAAGCCGTTGAGCCTCTTTCAAAACCTCTTCAAAGGCAAGCCCTTCGTCGCTCATCCTGCTCAGGATGTAGTTAGCTGTGCCGTTCATAATACCCATTACAGACTGAAACTCATTTGCCCTGAGCCCTTCCCTAACAGCCTTGATAACAGGCACGCCTCCTCCTACGCTCGCCTCAAAACCGACACTCACGCCTTTTTTCGCTGCTGCATCCATAATTTCCCTGCCATGCAAGGCCAGAAGCGCCTTATTTGCAGTTACAATGTGCTTGCCGTGTTCAATCGCCTTGAGGATAAAGGTTTTTGCAGGCTCAATCCCGCCAATCAGTTCCACAAAAACGTGAATGTCTGATGCAGAAAAAACCTCATTGATATCTGTGGTCAGAATACCCTCTGGCACCACAAAACCCCTATCTGATGTAACGTCACGATCGCATATCTTTTTCAGGGCAACCTCAACACCAGTGCGTTTTTTGAGGGCTTCAGCCTGTTCAAGCAAAATCCTTGCAGCACCGCTGCCAACAGTCCCAAATCCAAATATAGCTATACCTGTTTTTTTATCTGTCATTCTCTTCTCCATTCAATATAAACTACTGGAAGGTTGATGGCGTCATGAAAAAATCTTCATCTGCCCAATTTCTGCTATGTTACGCTGCATCCTTCGTCACTGCGGTGTACAGGGACTACGCCTCATTCCTCAGGATTTGCATACCTTGCATCTGAAGCTTTTTAATTAGCCATCTAACTTTTCAATTTTTTACAAGACCATCAGGCTTGTTTTCAAAACATCCTTTCAGACTTTACCTGCTCCAGAAAGCCTGTATCCGCCAGGCTCAAATATCTGCCAGACTCTCCGATGATAATGTGATCCAGCACATTCATGTCAAAGAGTTGGGCTGCGTCAAAAAGCCGTTTTGTCACTGCATAGTCCTGTGACGACGGCTCAACATCGCCGGATGGATGATTATGGGCAAATATCATTGAGGCTGCATCATACTTGAGCGCCATTTTTATAACCTCCCGTGGATACACGGCGCTTGATGTAAGGCTGCCTTCAAAGACTTCCTCCATCTGGATAATCGCATTTTTGATATTAAGAAATATTACGAGAAAAACCTCCCGTTTGTGTCCTGCGAACCTATGCCAGAGATATTCGACCACATCAGAGGCACCCTTTACAGTTATTTTCTGATCCACAAGCCGGGATTTCAGATAACGCCTTGCAACATCCTGGACGAACTTAAGCGCAAATGCATTTTTTTCTCCAATGCCTCGAAGCGTACTCAATTCCTGCAAAGGCGCTTCAATCACCCCCGCCAGGTTGCCAAATCTCACCAAGGCATTTCGCGCCATTTCCTTACAATCCTGTCTCGGAGTTCCAAAGGTCAACAGCAACTCCAAAACCTCGGCATCTGTAAAGATATCAAGTCCTTTTTCAAGGTATTTATCCCTGAGACGCTGCCTGTGACCAGCTACCTTTTGTTTCCATTCTTCATTTCCCATCTTCAATGCCCCAGCTCGTTTTTTTTTTTTACTGTGACATATTAATATTACAGGTTGCAAGGGCATTCAGGACAGATTTTTTGACTGTATCATATTGCGCCTGCGCCTCCTGTTTATCCTGTATCTCGCGCAGACCGTCAGAGCCATCAAAAATACTCACATTGTCCCATTCATCCACAAGTCCGTTTGCATCTTCATCTACAATTTTTAAAGCTGGCCGATCCTGCTGTCCATTGTTCAGGACAGCTATCTCAATTTGCCTCGTGAAATCAAGCCCCTCATTCAATCTGATCTCAACCACACCATGTTCTGTCCTGAGCCGCACAATCGCCGAACAGTCTGCCTGTCCAGGACACCTTTCATAATCCTTTTCTTCCAGGATGGCAAAGGGAATAAGCAACTGAAATATGTTTTTTTCACTGTGGAATATGACAATATCATCGCCTTTGGATGCAACGCTGTATAATTTTTCAATATCATTGTCATCCAATGCCACACAACCCTTTGTCCAGTCACAAGCGCTTGTACCATCAAGGTATCTTGACACCCCGCCTCCATGTATTCCAAGAGAGTTGCCAAGCTCGGTATCTGACGGCAGCAACCTGCCTTTCCTGTATGCGTTCAGACACTTGTCATATTCCTGATCGGAAATTACCCCCTTATGTCTTGCATACCATGCGTCAGCAATGTTCGGATATGAAAAGCCGATAAACTTGTTAAATTCATTGCTTCCCTTTTTGTACGTTACCTTATATGCGCCTTCCGGCGTGGAGCAATCAAATATCCTGCGTTTGTCCGAGTAGGTATCAAGTCCGACAGAGACCTTGAATTCCTGTCTTTTCTTGCCGTCAACCAGCATGACAAGGTCTTTCTTAGCCTTATCTATTACAATGCAACGAGAGGCTGAAGCATCTGAGATGTAAAAAAACAACGCTAAAAACAAGCTAACTACAAAATTGAATCTGCCCACAATAACTTTTTCCCCATTTTGCCCAAAGCAGGTATAACCGGCTATGCAAATTTTCTTTTTTTGAACTGGTAAATATAATCGGTTTTCATTCTGAAGGAAATATGTTATATGTTTGTAACAAACAAGTATCGAAGAGGAGTACATACAATGTTCAACATTGGCGATCTTGCAGTTTATCCAGCCCACGGCGTGGGTGTCATTGAGGCCATTGAAACCAAGTCGTTCTCAGGTATGGAAAGCACTTTTTACATAATGCGCATACTTGAAAGTGGGATGACTATCATGGTTCCCAAAAAAAATGCATCCCAGATTGGCATGAGAAACATAATATCTTCAGATGAAAAAAATACTGTTTATTCCATTCTTCAATCTGCTGATTCCACTACAACGCCTGTTGCCTGGAATAAACGTTTTCGCGAATACACTGAAAAGCTGAAAACTGGTTCGATTTTTGACTTAGCGCAGGTGCTTAGAGAGCTTTATTTGCTTCAGAGGTCCAAATCGTTATCCTTTGGTGAAAAAAAAATGCTTAAGACAGCAAAATCCCTGGTGGTAAAGGAGCTTGCTATAGTGGAAGATCTGGCTGAAACTAAAATAGTTTCAAAGATAGACGCCATATTTAACTGTGCATCAACAGGTGAATAGAGGGTAAGTGGACACAGCCAAGGCTGATCGCATCACAATCCGGATAGCTGAGGCTGATCAGGGTATCAGGCTCGACAAACTGCTCGCTCTAAAACTTCCAGATCTTTCCAGGACATACCTGGCCCATTTAATAGAGTCAGGCAATATCACATTAAAAAATCACATTAACCCATTGACTTCAAAGATGAAACTGCGTTCAGGCGAGTTAATAGAGGTGGTTATTCCAGCGCCGGAGCCAGCCGCCCTCAGGCCTGAGCCCATTCCACTTGAAGTTATTTTCGAAGACAGTTCCATCCTGGTTATAAATAAATCCCCGTCAATAGTGGTGCATCCAGGCGCAGGCAACGAGTCAGGCACTCTTGTAAACGCCATACTGCACCACGTTCCTGACCTTTCAGGAATCAACGGCACACTGAGACCAGGCATTGTGCACAGGCTTGACAAAGATACATCCGGGGTTATGGTCGTAGCAAAAAACACCATAAGCCAGCAGAAAATAACTCAACAATTTCAGGATGGGCTGGTACACAAAAACTATGTAACACTTGTCAAAGGAGCGTTGAACGATAATTCCGGCAGGCTGAACCTGCCTGTTGGCAGACATCCTGTGGACAGGAAGAAGATGGCTGTGACATCAAAGGGCAAGCAGGCCGTAACAGAGTGGGAGATTATTGAGCGCTTTCATTGTGCAAGTTTTGTGTCAGTCGCCATTCACACTGGCAGAACGCACCAGATCAGGGTACACATGAGCCATATCGGACACCCTGTGCTTGGCGACACGACATACGGCGGTGTATCAAGGCTTTCGACAAAAGCTGGGACAGTCTGCTTCTCAAGGCAGATGCTCCATGCAAGAAGGCTTTCCATGTTGCACCCGGAAAATGGTGAAAGATTGATTTTCGAGGCAGAGATACCCATGGACATGACAGAGGCGCTCAGGCAGCTTCGAATTATCAAAGGGCAGCTATAAAAGACATCAGGCGGAGACTAACAATATGAAAACAGCCGGTTCTTCCGTTATATCTGTCAGAAAACTGAACAAAAAATACCAGCCTAACATACAGGCGCTGACTGAAGTAAGCTTAGATGTTGAACGAGGTGAATTTGTTTTTCTGACAGGTCCGAGCGGATCAGGCAAAAGCACGCTTCTGAAACTTCTCTATGCCAATGAAAGGCCTTCATCAGGTCAGATATGGGTTGACGGAGTGGAAATCTCCGGGCTTTCGTCCTCTCAGCTTCCATTTATCCGCAGAAAGTTCGGAATTATCTTTCAGGACTTCAAACTTATTCCATATCAGACAGTTTTTGAAAATGTTTCTCTCAGCCTTGAGGTGACAGGGCTCAACAGAAAACAGATAAAAAACAAGGTGGAGCAGGTATTAGACCACCTTGGCATACTTTCCAAGACACATCTCTATCCCATGAGGCTTTCAGGTGGAGAGCAGCAACGCGTGGCCATTGCCAGGGCTATTGTCAACAATCCAAACATCATACTTGCTGATGAGCCTACCGCCAATCTGGATGCAGAAAGATCTGAGGATGTATTGTCTTTAATAAAAGGTTTGAACCAGGAAGGCGCTACCGTGATATTCGCCACACACAACCATGAGTTTTTCAAAGACAACAGTTCCAATGTGTACTTTCTGCAAAAAGGCCTGCTTCAGGAGAAAGACGGCCTATGAACCTTGGAACATTTACAAAAAGGGCAATTTATGACCTCAAGCACCATTTTTTCGTCCAACTCATGACCACGCTTGTAGTACTGCTTTCAGTCCTTATTTTTTCATTTTTCCTTTTTATCTATGTAAATCTTGCATCGCTTGTGGACTATTTTGGCTCAGAACTCGGCATGGTTGTCTTTTTAAAGACGGATGTCGATTACACAAAAATACCTTCTGTGCACCAAAGACTTACAGAGATAAAAGGAGTACAAGAGGTCAGGTATTATTCCCCTGAAGATGGCTTTCGAGCCCTTGCAGTATATCTCGGGGATGAAAAAGATGTTCTCGATGGTATATCTCCTGACTTTTTGCCATCATCATTTCAAATAAGCCTTAACCGTTCAGGGGTCACTCTTTCGTCAATAGAAGCGATAGCATCTGAACTTTTAAAGTGGGAGGAAGTGGAAAAGGTTCAGTATGCCAGGGATTGGGTTGACAAGCTTGACACATTTACAAAGCTCATAAAAATCGTGGCTGTCATGAGCTGTGTGCTTCTGCTTTCCACCGCCTCATTTGTGGTGGCCAACACTATAAAACTTCAGGTTTATGCAAGGGCTAAAGAGATCGAAATTATGAGGCTCGTGGGCGCTACGAGCGGCTTTATCCAGATGCCTTTTTTGCTTCAGGCTTTTGCGCAAGGACTGCTGGGAGCTTCGCTTGCCATCCTTGCAACCTATCCGTGTTATAGATATTCTCAGGCAGTGCTGCACAGCAGCCAGTGGCTGAAAGGCATCTCCCTAATGTTTCTTCCCATGCCTTATATAGCAGCTATCATAGCAGGAAGCATAACAATATGCGTCTTGGTAACCCACCTTTCACTTTCCCGCTTTATTCGAGTCTGATCCTGCTGGCTGTTCTCTGGGCGTTTTGCATCTCAACGCCTCAGCAGCTACAGGCAGAAAATCAGGAAGGCAAAGATAGCTTCGCCATGCAGACTCAAACTCAACAACCCCTGGAGGATATAAGACAATTACAGGATAAAAAAGAACGGCAAGAGTCGAAACTTGTAAGTCTGGCAAAAGAAGAGGCTGCTGTATTGAATGAGATAGAAACTATAGACAGCGACATTACTGATCAGTTCAAAAAGATAGAAGATGTAACCCTTGAATTAGAGATAAAGACGGCTGAACTGCAAAAAAACGCAGACAAGTTAAACCGTTACAGGGAAAAGACACTGAATATGCAGCAACAGCTTGAAACAAGACTCAGCGCATTATGGAGATTCGGACTGACAGGGACTATCAACACCTTGTATCAGGCCTCCAACATGAGCGAATTTTTTACAAAACAGGCTTATCTGAAACAACTCATCAAAAATGATCAGAATTTCAGGATCAGTTACAGAAAACAGATCGCAAGCCTTGAAGCCCAGAAAAAAAGTCTTGAGAAGGAACAGCATCAGGCAAATCAAACAAAACAGGCGCTTGAAACTGAGGCTAAAAAACTTCAGACCAAGAAAGACAAGAAGCTTTCTGTCATTGCAGAAATAAACAGGAATGAAACCAAAACTCGTTCTTTAATTGCAGCCATTGAAAAACAGGAACAAAAACTGAACTCGCTTTTACAGGATATGGCCAGCAAGGGAAAAAATCCTGAGCAGAAGGAGATGATTTTCTGGCAGAAAGACGCTGTACAAACTAATACTACAGGATTTTCCGCCAAAAAAGGCCGCCTGATTGCCCCTGTAAAAGGTAATTTTTTAAGACCCTCTATAGGTGTCAATGACTGCATTCTGATTTCAGCTCCTCTTGGCGAGGATATCAGGGCGATTTATGACGGGACAGTAGTTTTTTCAGGACAGCTCAAAGGCTATGGCAACACGATCATCATCCAGCATGAAGATGATTTTTTCAGTCTGGTTGCCCAGGCAGCCAAACTGTATCGTTCTGTTGGCGAAAAAGTGATAGAAGGAGATGTTGTGGGGTTAGTAGGAGGAGGCCCGTGGCTCTCTGAAGGCGTTTATGTGGCCCTCAGGCACCAGAAAACCCCTCTTGATCCTGCCAAATGGCTAAAACCTAACAGCATAAGGGATTAATTTTTTGAGTATCTCTGTAACAATTGATAACTTGAGCTTGACATGTGCAAGAAGGCTTTTATATTAATGGCTTCTTTTAAATTGGTGAGCAGCGTGTGAAAAAAAAAATTTACATACCAGTTGAAGACATTCCTGAAGAGGGTGTAACGGTGTTCTATGATGACATTTCCCAGCTTTGGGAAGGTTCAGAGTATAGGATAGAGCCTTTTTCAAGGGCAGAAATACAGTTGCACAAAACAGCAGACAATGACATATGCCTTGATGGCAAGATAACGGTCTCAACCATACTGATATGTGACAAATGCCTTTTTCCTTTCAAACAGGATATTGACGCTGCTTTTTCTTATTTGCTCACCACAAAAAAAACAGGAAAAGAACCAAATCCTTTGACTGATGAAGCAGAGTTTGAAGTTAAAGCTAATGACGACGAAAGCTATCTTTTTGATGGCATAAATATTCCTGTAGGCGACATTTTTATGGAACAATTTGAATTGCAGCTCCCCATAAGCAAACTTTGCAAAGAGGAGTGCAAAGGCCTATGCCCCGCTTGCGGCGCAGATCTTAACAAGGAAACATGCAATTGCAAAAAGACAGCGTTCTTCACACCATTTGAGGTTTTAAAAAATTTAAAAATTCAAGAAAAATCAAAAAAATAACGTGTTATAAGGCTGAATTAACCATTTTACATTTGTAACTATCCATCAGCACCCCATCTGCTGCGTCATCGGCCTGCTCATGTGCAAGCAGCACACTTCGCAGGCCTCTTCCTTGCATCTGGGGCACTGCTGAATAGTTACAGTACAGTGGTTTTTGTTCGTTTTCGGCATTATACTGAATAATTACTTACATTTTACGTTTTTGCACAAGATTTTTCACAAAACGGAGGTAATAACACCATGGGTGTTCCAAAGAGAAAACCATCACGTTCCAGACGCGGCAACAGAAGATCGCACGACGCCATCGTGGCAAGAAATCTTGCCACCTGCCCTCAGTGCAATGAGCCAAAACTTCCACATCGTATCTGTCCACAGTGCGGATTTTATCGAGGCAAATCTTTTTTTGAAAAAGAAGCATAAGCTTTGTCTTCAATGATCATCGCAGTGGATGCCATGGCAGGCGATCATGGCCCCGGTGTCATCGTAGAGGGAACTGTTCAGGCTGCGCGTCAATTCGATGTGCAAATTTTGCTTGTTGGTCTTCCATCCGAACTGGAAAAGCACCTTGCAAGATGTGACGCTCGCGGACTTCCTATCACTATACATCCCGCCTCGCAGGTGGTGGATATGGAGGAGTCTCCAGCAGAGTCATTGCGCAGAAAAAAAGATTCTACCATCAGGGTTGCCTTTGAACTTGTTCAACAGAAAAAGGCAGACGCTGTGATCAGCGCAGGCAATTCAGGCGCTACCCTTGCAACCGCCATGTTTACGCTCGGCAGAATAAGCGGCCTTCGGCCTGCTATTGCCACTGTGATGCCTACATTAAAAGATCCGGTAGTCATGATCGATGTGGGGGCTAATGTAGATTGCAAACCAAGTCATCTCTATCAGTTTGGTTTGATGGGTTCTGTTTTCAGCTCCACCATATTTAGCAAAGAACGGCCAAGAGTCGGCCTTTTGAGCATTGGAGAGGAACATTCAAAGGGCAATCAACAGGTTAAGAAGGCCCACGATCTTCTGGCAACGAGCAAACTCAATTTTATTGGCAATGTGGAAGGCAGAGACGTTTTTAAGGGAAATACAGACGTAATTGTTTGTGATGGTTTCGTTGGAAACGTGTGTCTTAAGTTGAGCGAAGGTTTGGCAGAATCCATGATGGAAATGATAAAAAAGGAAATGAGCGAAAGCTTGGCTGCAAAAGTAGGCTATGCCCTTTCAAAGACAGCCATTGACCGTTTTAAAAAACGTGTGGATTGGGCTGAGTACGGAGGTGCCCCTCTGCTTGGTGTAAAGGGCGTGGCAATTATATGTCATGGCAAAAGTGGGGCAAAAGCTGTAAAAAATGCCATAAAAGTGGCAAATAATCTGGCGCGGGAAAACTTCCTCCAGAACATGGAGAAGGCTATCTCCAACTTCGGTCTTGTGGAAAGCTCAGACAATCACGAGGCTTGATAACACAGAAAGTTCTAATCTATGCCATCCAAAGCAATCATCATAGGCACAGGCTCACATCTACCTGCAAGAATTGTTACAAATCAAGAGCTGGAAAAAATAGTCGAAACCAGTGACGAATGGATAAAGACCCGGTCAGGCATATCCGAGCGTCATATAGTTTCTGGGGATGAAACCAATTCATTTCTCGCTGTCAACGCCGCCAAGAAAGCACTTGAGATGGCTGGCGTAGCCCCAGGGGAACTTGATCTTGTTATCGTCGCCACCTTGACACCTGACATGCCTATGCCTTCCACCGCATGCCTTGTTCAAAAGGAGCTTGGAGCATTAAAGGCAGGGGCTATGGATATCTCTGTGACATGTTCGGGTTTTATCTATGGTCTTTCCATTGCAGACAAGTTTATTCGTGACAATCGCAAGATGAAAATTCTTGTTATCGGGAGCGAGGTGCTATCAAAAAGGGTTGACTGGCAAGACAGAACCACATGCGTTCTGTTTGGAGATGGCGCAGGGGCTGCTGTGCTTACAGGCACGATGGAAGACAGAGGAATACTCAGCACACATCTTCATGCTGACGGCACATTGTGGGAACTTTTAAGCCTGCAGGCGCTGGGTACTGCCCTGCCCCTTGAACCGGATATTTTCGCTCAAGGTCTTCAGTACATAAAGATGCAGGGCAAGGAGGTCTTCAAACATGCTGTGCGCGCCCTTGAGTCAAGTGCCTGGGAGGCAATGAAGGCGAACTCCTGGCAAACAGACGATATTGACATGCTTTTTTCCCATCAAGCGAATATCAGGATACTGGAATTTTTACAGGAGAGGTTAAGACTTCCGGATGATAAAGTCTTTATCAATATTCACAAATATGGTAATACCTCCGCTGCCAGCATACCGATTGCCCTTGATGAAGCCAATAGACAAGGCATCCTCCATCCTGGCATGAAATTATTATTCGTCGCCTTTGGCGGAGGCTTCACATGGGGCTCTCTTGCCATGAGATGGTAGCCAGCGAATAATTTTTCTAAAGCAAAAAAAGCAAAATTTCACTACGAGGAAACATAATGGCTCAAGTCAATTACTTTCTTACTGAAGAACAGCAGATGATCGTGGATGTTGCAAAAAACATTACCGCTGAAAAAATCATTCCTGTCAGGGCAAGTCTTGATGAGCGGGAGGAGTTTCCATGGGATATAGTGTACGAGCTTGCCCGTTCAGATCTTTTCGGAATTTACATACCTCAGCAGTATGGCGGGCTTGGGATGGGTTGTTTTGAGATGTGCCTTGCGCTTGAACAACTGGCTTATGGCTGCATCGGTGTAACAACCACCTTTGCCGCCAGCGCCCTTGGAGGCTATCCCATTCTGCTTTTTGGCACAGAGGCACAAAAAGAAAAATATCTTCCCAGCATCGCCTCTGGCAAACGTCTTGGGGCATTTGGCCTGACTGAAGTCACTGCTGGAAGCGATGCGGCGGGCATTCAGACCACTGCGATAGAAGATGGTGATTTCTGGGTTATTAATGGCTCTAAACAATGGATTACATCTGGCGGTGATGCTGAAATTTACACCATCATAGCCATGACTGACCCGCACAAAGGGGCAAGAGGTGCCTCTGCTTTTATAATTGAAAAAGGCGATCCTGGCTTTACATTTGGCAAAAAGGAAAAAAAACTTGGACTTCGCGCTTCCTCTACGCGCGAACTTTTTTTCACTGAATGCCGCATCCCAAAGGACAGGCTGCTGGGTAAGAGGGGGCAAGGTTTTATCCTTGCCATGCGCACTCTTGATCTGGCCAGGCCAGGTATCGGAGCGATAGGTGTCGGACTTTCCCAGGCAGCCTTGGATGAGGCTGGAAAACATGCAAAAAATCGCATCCAGTTCGGCCAACCCGTAATTACCTTTCAGGCTGTTCAGCATATGCTTGCGGACATGGCTATACAGACAGAGGCAGCCAGGGCCCTGGTGTTTGTGGTTGCCAGAACTATTGACACAGGCGTAAAGGATATAAGCAAACTATCTGCAATAGCAAAGGTATTTCCAACAGATACTGCAATGAAAGTCACCACCGATGCGGTACAAGTAATGGGTGGTTTTGGCTATATGAAAGACTATCCAGTGGAAAAGATGATGCGTGACGCCAAAATACTTCAAATTTACGAGGGTACAAACCAGATACAGCGAAACGTCATAGGTCAGGCTCTGAACAAGGAATATATGAACTAATAATATGATTGAGGCAAAAAGACTTCAGATAGTAGTGTGCATCAAGCAGGTCCCTGATGCCAAATCAGTGCGTTTTGACAAGGAAACAGGCACCCTTGTGAGGGAAAGCGCTGCTGCTGTCATCAATCCGTACGATCTTCATGCACTTGAGGCAGGGTTTGGCTTGCGTGAAAAACTTGGCGGCGAGATAACTGTAATCTCCATGGGCCCACCTCAGGCAATGGATGCCCTGCGCGAGGCCGTATCAATGGGGGCAGACAACGCTGTACTGCTTTCAGACAGGGCATTTGCAGGTGCTGATACATTGGCCACCACAAGGGTTCTGGCTGCTGCAATTAACAGATTGCCTGGCTTTGATCTGGTTTTATGTGGAAAACTTACTGTAGATGGTGATACTGCACAAGTAGGACCAGGTCTTGCCTGTCGCTTAAATATTCCGAGCATTACCTGTGTAAACCATATTGATCTTGAAAAAGAAGCAATGCTTCTTACCAGAACCTATGACGATGGACAGGATGTGGTAAAAGTGAAGCTACCGGTTCTTTTAACTGTTAACAAATCGCTTAATACCCCAAGGTTACCTTCTTTTAAGGGCAAAATGCGGGCAAAATCGCTGCAAATTCCTGTATGGGGTTGTGCCGAGCTTGGGCTTGAACCTGCTGAAACTGGTCTTGCAGGATCACCAACCCGTGTTATTAAGACAGAGGTGGTTTCATTCGAGGCAAAGAAAGAGATGCTTACAGGCACAGTGCAAGAGCAGGTCAACGCCTTGTTGGAAAGACTCAAGGCGCACGGCATGGCATAACATGATTATTGTAGATCATGACAAATGCAATGGTTGTGGAATATGTGTCCGGATCTGCCCCGAAGATGCCATTGATACCACATGGGGAACGGCTGTTATCAATGAAAGACAGTGTACAGATTGCGGGGCATGCGTGGATAACTGTCCTGAAAAGGCGCTGTCCTGGCAACGCAATGATTCAATTATAACCTCAAAGGAAAGATAATTTAATGACACAAAAAAATACAGGTATATGGGTTTGGTGTGAAACGCACGAAAACGCCATGACATCTGTGAGCAGGGAACTTTTATCTGAAGCATCACGTCTTGCCCTTAAAAGAGGAACTGTCACATGCGCCCTGATTTTTGGAAGTGACATAGCTTTGCTTGCAAAAGAAGCCGTTTCCTTTGGGGCAGACAGGGTTTATCTTGTTGATCATCCAGCGCTTTCTTCTTTTAATGATGATATTTTTACAGCTATTTTAACAGATCTTGCCAGGCAATACAGGCCGGAGATTATCCTTGCCGGAGCAACTGACAGGGGTCTTGCATTCATACCAAGGGTCGCCACCTCTCTTGAAACCGGCCTTACGGCCAACTGCATTGGCCTCGATATAAGGGAAGAAGACGGTGTGTTGCTCCAGACGAGACCTGCCTGGGAAGGCAATCTCATGGCTACAATAGTATGTGCAGAACAAAAACCTCAGATGGCAACAGTCAGGCCAGGTGTGTTGAAAGTTTCTGAACCTGATCACCTCAGACAAGGCGAGGTGATTTCTGTTGAATGCAATCAGGAGTGGCTCACTACAAATATCGAGATAATATCGAGTTCAAGAAGCATCAATACAGGCAGCTCAAATCTGGCTGAAGCAGAAGCAGTTGTGTGTATAGGTCGAGGCATAGGAAGCGGCAAAAACCTTGAAATGGCAAAAGAGGTTGCTGCTCTGTTGCACGCAGAGATAGGGGCAACCAGACCTATCACTGATGAGGGATTGCTTGACAAGGCCCTTCAGATTGGTCAGACTGGCGTCAACATAACTCCTCGTCTCTACATCGGTTTTGGAGTCTCAGGGGCAATGCCACATGTTATCGGCATCAAGAATGCAGAGGTGATTGTAGCAGTAAATAAAGATCCAAAGGCCCCAATTTTTGAAATGTCAACTTATGGTCTGGTAGCAGATGTGAATGAAGTGCTTCCCGCCATGCTTAAGGCCCTTAAAGGAGAAGGATAACTATGTGCATGGAAAAAAAACTTACAGGAAAGGTCGCGCTTATTACAGGTGGCTCAAGGGGTATCGGTCGAGCTGTGAGTATAAAGCTTGCCAGCCTTGGGGCAAAAGTGGTGGTAAATTTCACCTCTAATGAAGAGGCTGCCAGCAAGACCATTAATGAGATTGCAAAGGCAGGTGGACAGGCTGCGCCTTACAGATTTGATGTGTCTGATTATCAAGAGGTCAACTCTGCTGTAAAAGAAATTTTTGCTACCCACGGTGGATTGCATATACTTGTAAACAACGCCGGCATCACAAAGGATACACTGCTTGCAAGGATGAAGCCTGAGGACTGGGCCAGGGTCATGGCAGTGAATCTGACAGGGGTGTTTAATTGCACACAATCTGCCATATCAGGCATGATGAAACAGAGGTGGGGAAGGATTATCAGTATAGGCTCAATTATCGGCTCAATAGGCAATGCTGGACAGGCTAACTATGCTGCCACAAAGGCTGGATTAGAGGGGTTTACCAAGTCTGTTGCAAGGGAAGTGGCCTCCAGAGGCATAACAGCCAATGTTATAGCGCCTGGTTTTATTGAAACTGACATGACCTCTGTGCTTTCAGAAGAAATGAAGGCAGCCCTTTTAAAACAGATACCTGCAGGCAGGATGGGAACTGCTGAAGATGTGGCCGAAGCTGTTTGCTTTTTGGCCTCAGAAGAGGCAGGTTACATTACAGGTCATGTAATGCATGTAAATGGCGGCCTTTTGTGTGATTGATGTACAGTTAACCTTTGTAACTATTCATCAGCACCCCATCTGCTGCGTCATCGGCCTGCTCATGTGCAGGTAGCACACTTAGCAGGTCTCTTCCTTGCATCTAGGGGCGCTGGTGGATAGTTACAGTCAATGTTGTTGAATTATAAATATAAACCCCTCCCAACCTCCCCTTGTCAGAAGAGGAGCTGACAGGCATTTCCCCTTGACAAGGGGGGATTAAGGGGGGGGTACTACGTTTCCAAAACCTTAATTCAACAACATTGATAGTTACCCTACGGTGGTTTTCGTTCGTTTTAGGCATTATATTAGATAGTTACGTTAATTTTATTTTTTTGGGTGCTAACTTTTTTTATTGTTCCCTGTTCTTTCACAGGGTTTAAAAATCATAACGCAGGAGAAATATCATGGATATCGAAGCCAAAATGGTTAATATTATTGCAAATCAGTTAAGTGTTTCCAAAGACAAGGTTGTTCCTAACGCATCTTTTGTAGATGATCTTGGTGCTGACTCTCTTGATCTTGTTGAACTTGTCATGGCAATGGAAGAGGCATTCAGCATGGAGATCGCCGATGAAGAGAGAGAAAAACTTTTGACAGTCCAGGATGCAATCAACTATGCAAAGGCTAACAAGGGATAACTGCAAAGACATCAGCTTGTTGAGCGGGAAGGCTGAACAATTCAGCTTTCAGATGATGCCTGAACAGGTTGCAATCGAGATCACAATATGTTGTTATTTAATTGACAATATGATTCGTATTTGTTCATCTAACAACGACAAAAAGATTACTCAACAGTAACCTGATAAGCACATTATTTATTAGAGGGAGTGTATGTGTAAAGAGATGGCTTTTCAGCAAAGAAGGGTTGTTGTCACCGGAATGGGGGCAATCACACCTTTAGGCACAGGACTTGAAGAAAGTTGGCAAGCGCTTATCGCTGGCAGGTCTGGCGTCAGTCATCTTACAAAATTTGACGCTACAGGTTATGACTGCACAATTGCAGCAGAGGTCAAGGGATTTAATGCCAAGGATTATTTGCCAGAAAAACTGCTGAAGCGTCTTGACCCTTTTATTATATTTGGGCTTGTTGCCAGCAAACTGGCCATTGAAGATTCATGTCTTGAAATCACTCATAATAATGCTGTAAGAACAGGGGTCAGCACTGGCTGCGGACTCGGCGGACTTAGCACCATCGAACAGTACAGGGATGTTCTTGTGCAACGAGGACCATCCAGAATCAGCCCCTTTTTTATCCCAATGGCCATTCCAAACATGGCCTCTGGTCAGATATCCATAATGTTCGGCGCCAAAGGCCCCAACACAGTATTATGCACAGCCTGTGCTGCCGGCTCCCATGCTGTCGGAGAGGCATTTAAAACCATCCAGCGCGGAGCGGCTGATGTGATGTTCTGTGGAGGCACGGAATCAGTCATCACTCCCCTTGCGCTTTCAGGCTTTGCAGCTCTGAAAGCCCTTTCCACAAGAAATGATGAACCTGAAAAGGCTTCCAGACCATTTGATCAGGCCAGAGATGGATTTGTTATTGGCGAAGGATCAGGGATGCTTATCATTGAAGAGTTGGAACATGCAAGAAAACGAGGCGCCAGGATCTACGCTGAGATCATCGGATACGGCCTGACTGCGGACGCCTATCACATGACTGCGCCGCCCGACGATGGCGAAGGCGCTGCCCGCTGCCTGCAAATGGCTATAGATGACGCTGGCATTGCCCGCGAGGAAGTGGATTATATCAATGCCCACGGCACCAGCACCTTCCTTGGAGACATCGGCGAGACACGCGCCATCAAATCAGTATTCGGGGACCATGCAAAAAAACTCCTGGTAAGTTCCACCAAATCCATGACAGGACATCTCTTAGGTGGAGCCGGGGGTATTGAGGCAGTCTTTTGCGTCAAAACAATTTTAGAAGGGATTGTCCCACCTACCATCAATCTTGACAATCCTGACCCTGAATGCGACCTGAATTATGTGCCTAACAAGGCTGTAAAGGCTGATATTAATATCGCTGTATCCAATTCGTTTGGCTTTGGCGGAACGAATGCGGTATTGGTGTTTAAAAAATTTAAGCAGGAAATATAAAATGAAGATAGCTATTGGCGCTGACCACGGCGGTTATGAACTGAAGGAATTCATTAAAAAATTATTACAAAACAATGGACATGAGGTTTATGACCTGGGCTGCAAAGACAAATGCTCAGTGCATTATCCAGTTGTTGGCACAAGTGTGATCAAGAAGGTTTTGTCTGGCGAATGCGAAAGGGCAATCCTTGTATGTGGCACAGGCATTGGCATGTCCATATTGGCAAACAGATTCAAAGGCATTAGGGCTGCCCTTTGCCATGACAGTTACACGGCCAAGATGAGCAGGGAGCACAACAACTCCAATGTGCTTTGCATAGGAGGCCGGGTTATTGGGACAGCTGTTGCTGAAGATCTGATAACCACCTGGCTTTCAACTCCCTTTGCCTCTGGCCGCCACCAGGAACGGCTCAGCATGATCGATGAAGAAGTAAATGAGGGGGCAAGTCTTAACAAGACTGATCCTGAGGTGTTTCAGGCGATAAGGGCAGAACTGAATCGTCAAAGCACCCAGCTTGAAATGATAGCCTCTGAAAACTTCGCAAGCATAGCTGTTATGGAGGCTGAGGGCAGTGTATTCATAAACAAGTACGCTGAGGGATATCCTGGCAAACGCTACTATGGTGGCTGCGAGTATATGGATGTTGTGGAAAGGCTTGCAGTTGACAGGCTGAACATGCTTTTCGGTTCAGAATATGCCAATGTGCAGCCTCACTCCGGTTCTCAGGCAAATATGGGGGTTTACTTTGCAAGCATTCAGCCTGGCGATACCATTCTGTCCATGAATCTGGCGCATGGAGGGCATCTCTCTCATGGCTCCAAGGTGAATTTTTCTGGCAGGCTTTACAATATCGTCCATTATGGCGTCAGCAAAGATACAGAGACCATTGACATGGATGAGGTGATGCAGCTTGCAAAGCAACACAGACCTCGCATTATTGTTGTTGGCGCAAGCGCATACCCAAGGACTATTGATTTTGCTGCATTTCGAATGGTTGCTGATGAGGTTGGCGCTTATGTAATGGCAGATATTGCCCATATTGCCGGGCTGGTTGCATCAGGCATCCATCCATCGCCTGTGCCATTTGCCGAATTCATCACCTCCACAACCCATAAGACCCTTCGTGGTCCACGCGGAGGCCTGATACTTTCCACCGAAAAATTTGCTAACCTGCTCAACAGCCAGATATTTCCAGGCATTCAGGGAGGCCCTCTCATGCATGTAATAGCAGCAAAGGCTGTGGCCTTTAAGGAGGCGCTTGGAGATGAGTTCAAGTTCTATCAGCAGCGCATTGTTGCAAATGCAAAGGTTTTGGCCCAAACCCTTCAGGATGCAGGCTTCAGGCTTGTTTCTGGAGGAACTGATAACCACCTGATGCTCGTTGACCTGACAGACAAGGGCATTACAGGGGCAGAGGCAGAACAGTGGCTTGAGAAGGCAGGGATTACTGTCAATAAAAATGCTATTCCTTATGACAAGCAACCCCCTCGCGTTACAAGCGGTGTAAGAATAGGCACTCCTGCGCTTACAACCAGGGGATTCAGGGAGCAGGAGATGAAAGAAGTTGGCGGGTTCATTGCATCTGTGCTTGACAGCAAGGGAAAGGATGATGTTACGAGGCAAGTCAGGCTTAAAATACGCGATATGTGCGATCAACTGCCTCTTTATCCCGAACTTCAGTGACTGAGGCAGCTCTCTTAACAAAAAATCGTCCTTCCTGGGAGGCTTATTTCATGGGGATAGCCTTCCTTGTCTCTAAACGTTCAACCTGTATCAGAAGACAGGTAGGCGCTGTACTTGTCAAAGAAAAACGCATTATTGCAACAGGTTATAATGGAGTGCCAAGCGGCATCAAACACTGTCTTGACAGAGGCTGTCTAAGAGATGAACTTGGCATCCCATCAGGGCAGCGGCATGAACTGTGCCGCGGGCTTCATGCAGAGCAGAACCTTCTTGTGCAGGCTGCACGATATGGCCTTTGTATAGCAGAATCTCATATTTACTCCACCACATTTCCATGTATAATCTGCGCGAAACTCCTGATTAATGCCGGTATTACCAGGATATTTTTTGCCTATGGTTATCCTGACGACCTGTCTAAAGAGATGCTTGATGAGGCACAGATCGAATACATACAATACACAGACCATACGGAGGTGGCTGCCTCATGAGATGCCCATTCTGCAGCTCTGCTGAAAGCAAGGTACTGGAGTCCAGGGTCAGCAGGGATGGCGCTGCTATCAGACGCCGCAGGGAATGTGTTTCATGCCTGGAACGTTTTACCACCTATGAAAGAATTGAGGAGTTTGAGCCTGTAGTTGCAAAAAAAGATGGCCGGCGCGAACGATTTGACAGGCGCAAGGTAATCGATGGCATACTTAAGGCGTGCGAGAAACGCCCGGTCAGCATGGATCAGATTGAGGGGTTTGCAGATGGGCTTGCAAAAGAGATACAGGAAAGGGGCGAGAGAGAAATTACAAGCCAATTTGTCGGCGAAAGAATAATGAATGCCCTCAAATCATGGGATCATGTAGCTTATGTGCGGTTTGCATCTGTCTATAAACAGTTTAATGACATTAACGAGTTTATGGAACAGGTGACAGAGCTCCTGAAAGAGACCAAAAAAGGGGGAGAAACATGAGACTTCTATTTTTTTATCTGGCGCTGTCTTCCTTTCTGTTTTCAGTGTCAGACAGTTATGCCTTTCGCTTCAGCAGCGCATCTGAGCTTGCCAATCAGGAGGCTGACAAGCGCATGTACTCTGAAAGACGCTATGAGAATGCTGGCATTTCCGGCCCTGAGATTATTGTCTTGCCCGGCGAGATCAAGAGTAGCAACGCCACGTTTCTTCAAAAAATCACCTCGAACAACATAAAAGACTTTGCCGAGATAGAGCTTGCAAACGCCAACTTCAGGATACTTGAGCGCGGAGATCTAAATCCGATGCTTGAAGAACAGAAACTTGCCGCAGAGATGGGAAGCGCAGGCCAGGGACAATTCAAGAAGGGACAGTTTAAAACCACCCGATGGATGGTGCGCTTCGACATACTTAAAGCAGAACCAGTGGCTCAGGCTTCTCAGGGTTTTGACGGAGGGGTTGCAGGAAACATAGCAGGCGCATTGATCAAAGGCCGCGCAGGCAGCGCTGTTGATGTGGGGGTGTCATCTCTCCAGCATGAGGAGGCAGCCAGGGTCTGGATTATAGGTTTGAAATATAAGCTTATGGATGCAGCGACTTCACAACAGCTTGCCACTGGCTATCTGGAAAAAAAGATGGAGGTGGATGCAAACGCCAATGCTGCTCTTGGCTTTCACAGGGCTGAATCCAAAGGTGTGACCCTTGATTCAATGGTTCAGATGCTTATTCAGGATGCTGTTGCAAGAATAGATAGAGAAAACAAATAGGAGGATTAAGCTTAATGAAGTTTGGAAAAAAGATTTGGATGCCAGTTTGTTGTTCTATGTTGGGGTTAAGCCTGGGATTTGGGCTGATTGGATGTGGTCAACAGCAGGAACAGTCTCAGTCAAAATCCGAATCAGCTCCTGTTTTACCTTTGCCTGACCCGAAAAAAGCAATAGAACAGGCCAAAGAGGCTGTTAAAAAGGTTGAACAAACCTATAACAAGTCTCTTGAGACAGTAAAAGCAGAATTAGAAGAAAATGTTCAACAGTCTCAAAATGTTAGTCAAGCTCAGCCATCAGAAAGCAACCCTCAGGGGGCTGCTGCGCCTCCACAGACTGAAACACAGGCAACTGAACAGACACAACAACCCCAGACTGAAACAGCTCAAGAGCACCCTGTTCAACAACAGGATGCCGCTGCTCCGGTTAACCAGCCTGAATCCCCCACTGCAACACCTGATGCCAATCAGGAACAGCTACAACCCCAAACTGAAACACAATCACCACCATCTGATACCTCTCAGGCACAAAGCTTTGGCAGGGTCAAAACAGCTCCAATAGTTGAAGGCGGGGTGGTTTACAAGATGAACTCTGCAACCAATTCTAAGGATAGCGCAGGTCAGTAAAACTGAGATCCAAGCAGGCTCAACCACATAAAACAGGTCAGACCCTGACATGCCGGAGATGCGGCAGTTGTTGTCTGGCCTCTCCGCCTGTTCTGCACCTTCAGGATATTGCCTTGATACAAGAGGGTGTTATTAAGCCTTCTCAACTCGTTACGATTAGAAAACGGGAAATCGCATGGCACCCTAAAGAGCAGCAGGTTATTTCACTCCCTGTTGAACTTATTAAAATCAAGGCAATCGCCGGGGAAAAACAGTGCATATTTTATGATAGCAGACTAAACAGTTGCATGATTTATCAGCACAGACCAGTAAGTTGTCAGGCATTTCGCTGTTGGGATACAAAAGATGCTGAAGATATGTTTTTGAAAAACACCCTTTCAAGACAGGATATCTTTGCCAGAAGTCAATCTATCATTGAGCTGATAGAGGCCTATGAAGGACATTTTGATCTTGAGCGTATTTTTCAGATAATTCACGCTGGTCAGGATGCCGGATCAATTATTGAGGCAGACATAAAGTTCAGGGTCAAATTCAGTGCCATGCTTGGCATTTCAGAGGATGAGCTTTTGTTATTCCTTGGACGCCCTGTAAAAGTGATACTGGAGGCAGTGTATGGCTGAACTGGGCAGATTACTGGTCTCTATTGGTTTATTGCTTGTGGTTATTGGGGCCTTGATTTTGCTTTTATCCAGGTTCAACCTTTTTTCGTTTGCAGGCAGGCTTCCAGGAGATATCTTCATCAAGGGTGAGAACTTCTCATTTTACTTTCCAATTGTTACCTGCATTGTCATCAGCATTTTATTGACTTTGCTCTTTAATCTGTTCAAAAAATAGCATGAGTGAGCGAAGACAGTGGCTCAAAAATCTTTTAAAGGCCACAGGCATTTGCCTTGCTTCCTATCCGGTGCTTCGTTTTATTTCATTTGAGCGTAAAAGACCTCCGAAAGAGATAAGGGTCAGACAAATTTTAAAGGAAGGCGAACATCTTGTGGAACCTGAGTTTATCCTTTTTATGCACGACAATGAACTTACGGCTGTTTCAAGAAAATGCACACATCTTGGCTGCACTGTTCTGCCTGACATGGCTAAAGGTGTGCTTATGTGTCCATGCCACAGAAGCCGGTTTTCCATCTATGGCAAGAGACTCTCAGGCCCTGCGGAAAAAGACCTCCCGATCTTTGAAGTTAAAACAGCAGAAGATGGACAAGGTTATATTGTTGCTGTAACCAGAACCTGACACAATGTTTTCCTTTGAAAAAACCGGTGAATACGCCACAATATTCCTGATTATCTCAAGTCTGTCCGGCCTTGTGGTAGCCTACCACTATGACACAGCAGATCCGTTTGTCTCAACAGTTGCAATGGATTCTGTGATACCTTGGGGCAAGACCATTCGTTCAGCGCATTTTTACTCGTCACAATTTTTTTTCGGGATGCTCTTCCTTCACGTCCTGCGCTACATCCGACAGTCAACCAGAGACGATGTCACAAGGTCATTCTGCATAAAATGGTCTGTTACAGGCGTATCATTTATAACAACAATTCTCACACTTTTTACTGGTTACGTCCTGCGCTACGACAGCACAGGGCAGGCTGCAGGGGCCATTGCTGAACATCTTTTGCTTGCCATGCCGCAATGGCCAGGAGAAATCCTCAATCATTTTCTGATTTCCATCCAGAATGACGGAGTCACAAGGGTATATGCCGCTCATATTATGCTTACCTGCATAATATGGACTGTCGGCGTCTTCTATCACACAAGAAAACTTATTTTTAATAACCGGTCGTTATGGCTGTTTTTTTCAGCCGTATTCTTTTTTTGCATGCTTATTCCAGCGCCTATGGACCAGTCAGAGACAGAGATATCAATCCTGAAAGGGCCATGGTTTTTTCTTGGAGTACAGGAGTTGCTTTTGCATCTGCCTGCTTTCTGGGCAGGCATCCTGTTTCCTGCTTTCTTTGTGCTACTGTTCCTTTTTTTGCCTTGGTTAAATGCAAGAAAAAGACTATATTCTTTACTTTGTTTATGGATATCGTCCTACCTCTTTTTAAGTTTAATCATGATATTAAGATAATTAGATGGAAATACTTACATATATAATTGACATATTTCTACACCTTGACAAACATCTTGGCAGCGTCATACAGGAATATGGGGCTTTAACCTATTTCATTCTTTTCATGATCATCTATTGTGAAACAGGATTGGTGGTAATGCCGTTTTTACCAGGAGACTCTCTTGTGTTTGCAGCAGGGGCGTTTGCTGCTGTTGGTCTTCTCAATATAGGCGTTCTGTTTTTTTTATTGGTTACTGCCGCGATGTTTGGAAACTCCACGAATTACTGGATTGGCTACTATGCCGGACCTCGTATCTTTCACAATAATGCATCTAACCTGTTAAACAAAAAACATCTGGAGCGAACCCACAATTTTTATGAAAAATACGGTGGTAAGACCATCATTATCGCCCGTTTTGTCCCGATTGTGCGCACCTTTGCCCCGTTTGTAGCGGGCCTTGGCAGGATGACCTACCCCCGCTTTTTAAGCTATGACATAATTGGCGGCACTGGCTGGATTGCGACATGTGTCTTTGCAGGTTACTTTTTTGGCAACATCCCATTTGTCAAAAAAAACTTTTCACTTGTTATACTGACGGTAATCTTCATATCCGTCCTGCCTGCCATCATTGAAATTATCAGACACAAAACAGCTTCCA
>DYLC01000100.1 GCA_020722285.1 Desulfobulbus propionicus
CCTTGCATCTGGGGCGCTGCTGAATAGTTACAGTACGGTGGTTTTCGTTCGTTTTTGGCATTATACTGGATAGTTACGATTGAGAATGGTTCCTGTGGCAAGCCTGAGTCTGACATCCGTAATGCGCCACTTGAAAAGGGCATCGCTCAAGGCAAGCCTGGCCTGCCTGAGGGACGCCTCAGCTTCAAGTGTTTCCACCATCAAAGCCATCCCTGCTTCATATCTACTTTGCATGATCCTCAAGTTCTCCTCTGCATGACCAACAGAGGAGGCGGCAAGCTCCATCTGGCTTTTGACAGTCAAAAGGGCATTAAATGCCTCTTTCACCTCAAGTTTAACCTGATTTATCATATCATCCAGCATAAACTGACTCTTTCGCTTGTTGGCGTTTGCCTCCAATAATTTCTGTCTGTCCTTATCTCCGTTAAAAAGATTCAAGGAGACCACAGCGCCAATACCCCATGCATTGCCGGAGGCGCCGGAGATCTCCTCTGCATTGTTCTCCCATGAGGCCATCAGATTCAAAGAGGGCAAAAAGCCAAATTTCGCACCGAGAACACCAACATCAGCTTGCTCAATATTCTGTTTGGCAAGCTTGAGATCAGGTCTATTTTCAAGAGCTGTCTTCACAAGATCATCTATCCCTTGTGCAGGCAACTTCATGTTAGCGCAGGAAACAGCCTGCAACTTTGAGCTTTCTGTGAGCTTTTCATTGCCTGCAAGACGATTGATTGCTGCAATTGCATTCTTGTAATCAGCTTTAGCAGCAGCCTTCAGGCTTATGGCCTCATTTTTCTTAACCTGGACAGCAAGCACGTCTGCCTTGAGAGCAAGACCTGCAAGATATTTTTTACGCGCAAGGGATTCGATTTCCTCTGTAGCCCTCAAAGAAGCGCTCGCAGCCTCCTCTGCATCCAGCGCAAGAAGCGCCTTGATATATGCCTCCTCTGCCTTGGCCACCACCTGCATGGTTAAGACATCTGTTACAAACCGCTCCATTTCGAGTTCAATGGCAGCAGACTTGCAGCCGATGTACTCGGTTCCCCGATTAAACACAGGCTGAGTCAGGATGATCTCGTTTTTCCAGTTGCTTCTGGCAGACGGGTCATTTAATGACTTGATACTAAAATCCTCTTGGGTAAACTGTTCCTGAAACAGTTTTTCTGTAAATACACCAGGCGGGCTGTTCGTACGATTAAAACTGCTTCTGAAATCAACAGATGGAAAGAATGCCCCCTTTTTCTGGGCAAGATTTGCCTGCATTGCCTCCTGTGATGCATGAGAGGCCTGCAAAGCCGGGTTTGAAGCTATAACTGAAGCTATTATGTCGTTTAAAGATACAGACTCTGCCCAGCTTGTCTGTGTCAACAAAACAGCCAAAAGACAACTGCAAGAACAGACAATACCTGATATGTATTTTTTTACAGGCATCTACACCTCGGCACGCAATAATTTTACAAACAAAAACCTTTTGTGACCATATTTTTTATGATGGTCAACAATGACATAAAAAAAAATTTCTCGCAACTATATTTGACAAAACATAAGATTGACTAGACGAGTTTTGTCCTGATGCTCCTTCTTCTTTCATGGACAAGATAGAGGCTCAATGTCGTGCCTTTTTTATACTCTGATGCGATGGCTATACGACCGTACTGCTCCTCCTGTATTCTTTTGGCAAAGGTAAGGCCCATGCCAATATGGCCGGATTTGGCGCTGAAAAATGGATCAAAGACCTTATCCAGCAAACTGGCACGGATACCCATGCCATAATCCTTTATAGTTATCAAAAGTTGGTAATCCACAAGATCAGATGGCATAATGCGGAGTTCAACTATTTTTTTACTGTCGTTTTCGGCATAGGACTCACATGCATTTTTTACTCCGGCTGCCACTGCCTTTTTAAGTGCGGAAATATCTGCCAGGGCAGTCGTATTCATTTCAAGCCCGCTTGAAACCACAACAGACAACATTGCTCCAAAAGATTCAGCTATAGCCATTGCCTCCCCTTGAATTGCCTCAGATATCTGCTGCGCCGAGGTTGGTCTCGCGCTCAGCCTTGGCATCTGAATGAACTCGGTAAGGGTGGTAACAAGCAGCTCAAGTCTTTTACACTCATCAAGGATTACTGTAACATAGTCCTGTCTGTTTCCGCCGGCATTTAACAGCCTTCTTGCAAAACCACCTATAGAAAAAACAGGATTTCTGATTTGATGACTGATGTCATCAAGCATCCTGCCAAGAAAGGCCATGCGTTCAGACTGGTTAAGCACCTTTTCAATACCTTTTAACCCGGATATATCCTGCGTAATGACGACTACAAACGCATCTCCTCCTATCTTCATATATGATGAGGAGATAAGGGCCATGAAGGACGATCCATCCCTTTTCATCAGCATGGCCTCGGTTTCAAATTCTCCTGCCTTGCGAGTCAGATTCAGGATGTTAGACAGAAATATATTCCGGTCATCAGGCATGAATAACTCCTCAGCCGGTGTGCCTGGAAGCCTGTTGTCTCCTGAGCCAAACATCTGCTCTGCCCTTTTATTCGCCATAAGAATGTTCCTGTCTTCCCCTATCACAATGATAGCGCTGGCAAGAAGCTCAAGGACATAGTTAATCAACTTACAATCAATTGATTTAGCAACATCGTCCGGTTCAGACCTTGGCAAAGATACCTGCTTATGCTCTATCCTGGATTCTTCCATGGTTATTTTTTATCCGAAAATTTTATCGTTAACTATTCGAGGTTCAAAAGGTCATGAGATTCTTCATAGGATTGCACCACCTCAACCAGACAGTCGTGGATATCATTTCGAGTGATAGACAGCCTGGATAACAATTCAGGATGCACCCTGTAACGAAATTCTCCAGCGCCAACGCCGATGCCAAGCTGTACCACCAAGATATTAGACAGCGCAAGCATAGCAGACAGATCATCCTGAATATAAAGATCTGGGTCATGGTGATTCCTTACAGACCGCACTACATCATGGGGGAAATCCCAATGCTTTAAGAGCTCTGAACCGATGATAGCATGGTCAGCCCCAAGCACCCTCCATTCCGCCTCTGCAAAAGAAATCCCATCTTCTCGGGCAATATTATAGATTACACCAACTTTTTCACCCACGTAGAGATTCATGGCAATCTTGCCAATATCATGCAAAAGGGCTGCCGTAAAAAGCTTTGAACTGTCAGAAAATCTGCACTTTGCAGACAGAATATCAGCTGTGAGCGCTGAGGCCATGGAATGCGCCCACAACCCACTGCCTCCAATGCTGTAGCCAGACACGGGTTTGATCAGATAGGGCATGCTTGCGCTTGCAAGCAGTACTTCTCTGATCTTTTCAGCGCCAAGCAATGGTAGAGCGCTTGCAAGATCAAAGACCTTTTGCCTCAGCCCAAAGTGCGCAGAGTTGACCACCTTCAGCAGGTTGGCTGTCACCGCGGGGTCATATTTCAAAATTTCTATCAGATTGCTCACTTGATAGTTTGGATCACTCAGTATGGCAAGGGCATTCTGCACGACCTTGGGAAAGGTGGGAAGATGCACAAGCTTGTCATAGATATTTTCAAGGGTGAAATCCTGAAGCCCGATCATATCGTCACCTCCTTGACACCTGATATAACTACAGTAAGCTTGTCATCCCCTGTACAGAGCCTGATACTACGATTGAGTGTGCCTCCAACATGTTCTGCCTTTATGGCGACCTTGTTCGCCAGCAGTATCTTCCTTGCTATCGTGTAAAGATGTGAACCTATGGAAAGCTCCTGAGGCTCTGTCATGAATCTGGATGCGCCAACAAGCCATATCAACAGGTTTTCACGGGAAGCCCCGCTTTTAATCAGTCCACTGAAAAAGGCTGGCAACCCCCTTGTGGCGTCTATGGCGTTCAGATGTGAATGAACAAAAAAATCAGGCTTTGCCTGAGGCACAACAAGAACGGCTATGCCAGCTATGTTTTTTTGAGGATCACTGGCGCAGATTGCCAGGGTGGCGCCAAGAGACTCCACCTCAAGACATGTCTCTGGCTCTGAGCTTACCGTCATTTTTCCTTTTGATACGAGGATATTTTTCATTGTCATCCCTGTTAGTTCCTATAAGATATATATATTATTTTTTAAACATTAATAATGGAGTTTGCAACATGAAAGAGGCCATGTTTTATGAAAAATTAGTTGACAATCAAATCAGATGTTACCTTTGCAGTCATAACTGTGCAATCCCTGAGGGTAAACGAGGCATATGCGGGGTCAGGAAAAACAATGGCGGAAGGCTTGAAACGCTGGTATATGGCAGGCTTGTCTCACAACACCTTGATCCTGTTGAAAAAAAACCGCTCTTTCACTTCTTAACTGGCTCAAAAACCTACTCTATCTCCACTGTGGGCTGCAATTTCAAATGTCTCCACTGCCAGAACTGGCAAATTTCACAATATCCACACCTGACAAATGGAGAGATTACAGGAGAGGTGGTCAGCCCCCGGGAGGTGGTCGAAGCAGCCTTGGCATCAGGCGCTAACAGTATAAGTTACACCTATGTTGAACCCACAATTTTTTTTGAATTTGCCCGGGACTGCGCCCTGCTTGCAAGAGAAAAAGGCATCAGAAACATCTTTGTCTCCAATGGCTACATGAGCGAACAGGCAGCCCGAGACCTTGCCACATTTATTGACGCCATAAACATAGACATCAAGGCATTTTCAGACGAGTTCTACAAAAAGGTCTGCAGGGCAAAACTTGCGCCTGTGCTTGCAAACGTGAAATTACTGCATGAGCTTGGGGTTTGGGTTGAGATTACCACACTCATTATCCCAGGCTACAATGACAAACAGGATGAACTCCGGGCTCTTGCCACTTTTATCAAGGATGTATCCCCTTCTATGCCATGGCACATCTCTGCCTTTCATCCTGCCTATCGAATGCTGGATGTCCAAAGCACTCCTGTAACCACCCTTGACATGGCCATGCAAATCGGCCTTGAAACCGGATTACAGTTTGTTTACGAAGGAAACGTACCAGGAAGAGGGAAGGAAAACACCTATTGCCCACGATGCGGGGCGCTCCTTGTGAAGCGAAGCGGCTTCAGCGCAACTATAGCTGGACTTGAAAATGGCAAATGTAAAAAATGCGAGCTTGAAATTCGCGGGGTCTGGCATTGATCAGGCTTATTCTATAAAGCTGCCACACCCATATTGCTCCACACACTTATTAGCGCTCCACTCCGCCTGCGGCTGGGGTTTATCAAGTAACTCAATATGCATTCCCAAGCTGGAGCTTGGGAAC
>DYLC01000011.1 GCA_020722285.1 Desulfobulbus propionicus
GCAAATTGCAAAGCAATTTGCCAGCCGACAAACAACGCAGTCATCGGGCAAAATAGCAATTTCTGGCTGTCAGGAAGCTTCCTCTTGCCTGATGCCAAGGCTATTTCTTAATGCTTAAACGCCCTCTGGCCCGTAAATACCATCGCAACAGGGGGAGAGGCCTCATTGCATGCCTCAATAACCTCCCAGTCACGAAGCGACCCACCAGGCTGAACAATAGCGCTTACGCCCTGCCTTATACCAACATCCGAGCCATCTCTGAATGGAAAGAATGCATCTGACACCATGACTGAGCCAGGAATCCCCCCACGATCAGCCTTAGTTTGCACGTCAATCGCCTTTTGTTTTTCCTGAGCGTCAACATCCCCATTCATAGCCTGTAACTCCAGTTCTTTGTATGAGATTCCATGCTGTTTAAAGCATAGCAGGTCAGCATATTTTGTATATGCCTTAAATACTGCTATCTCAGCAACGCCCACCCTGTCCTGTTCTCCGGTGCCGATACCGACTGTAACCCCATCTTTAACGTAAATAACAGAATTTGATGTGATTCCCTGCTCAACAGACCATCCAAATATTATATCCTCATACTCCTTGTCAGTCGGTTTTCTGACAGTTTTATAGAGCTTGCCCTGATATTCACAGCTTGCAGGCTTGAGATCGTCTTTCGTGCGAATACGGTTTACAGGTGACTGTTGAATTATTATGCCTCCATCAATAAGGCTTTTAAAGTCTATAAACCGTTTATCCCAAAACTGTGCAAGTCTTTCTATCTGCTTGATGGCAATAATGCGAAGATTTTTGCGCTTTGCAAGGATTTCCACCGTCCCAGACTCAAACGCAGGGGCGCACACCACCTCAAGGTACTGACTTGCCAGAGCCTCTGCTGTCGCCTTGTCAACCGGTCTGTTCAAGGAAACAGCCCCTCCAAAAGCCGCAACCCTATCAGCATAAAGCGCTTTCATAAAGGCATCCTCAAGGGAAGATCCGTATGCCACTCCGCAGGGATTATTGTGCTTTACAATAACGGCAGCAGGCTTATCCATCAAAAATTTCAATATATTTAAAGAGTTGTCAATATCTGTCAGGTTAATCTTGCCTGGGTGCTTTCCTGCCTGGAGCATTGCCTTTTCATCAATTGCGCTTACAAGCCCATTTCCAGGGGTTATATATGCACAACTTCCCAGAATCAGATTTCCAGAAACCAGTTCATAAAGCGCAGCCTCCTGATCAGGATTTTCTCCATACCTTACACCTCGCTCATCAAGTGTCCCTGTCTTGTCATTTGGAAATGACCAGGTGCGTTTTTTATACACGAGGGTATGGTCGCCAAAAGTAATCGTCATCTGGTCAGGGAATTGATCTGCCAGAATGGTTTTGTACATATTTTTAAGATCAGTCATGGACGCTACTCCCACAAATTATTTTCCTACCAGCTTTTCCTTCAAAGGCGCCTGATCGAGGAATCCTATATTAGGCTTGCCATCAGAAAATATATAGGCTGGGGTGCCAGTTATGCCCTTTGATGTCAAAAATGAGACAGCATCTTCCACCTTTTTCTTTCCAGCCTCACACTGATTTTCAGAACGATAACGGGATGCCATACCTTCCTCGCCCTTATTGTCACAGATTACAGAAATACATTCTTCTTTAGCGCCCTTATGAAAGGGAAGAGGGTAAAACAGCACCTTCACCTGAACTTCGCCAGCCTTTGCCATAGGGAAAATGATGTCCTTGCCCTTGTTACAATAAGGACACTGAGGATCTGTCACAAAATACACGACAGGCCCTTTGTTTCCGACTGTGAATGCCGTCAATTCAGCAAGCTTCTGCATATCCTGAGCAGTAAATTTGTTTAACTCAGATATGGCTTCTTTGGTAAGGTTTTTGCCATCTGATGAAAAAAGCTGACCTGCTATCAGATACTTGCCTTTGGTATCAGTATATACAATCCTTTTTTGCCCTTGGGACTCTACCACAACATCGCATAACTCTGGCATAGCGCTCGGCGCTATATTTTTAACTGTTACTGGCGGCCCTCCTGCAAAACTTTTCTCTACCGCTGCCTTGACGGTATTTTGATCAGGACAGGCGGTTGCCACCTCCACGCTCATAGCAGCGCACACACTCAACCCAAGATAGACAGAAACCAACTTAAAATTCATTTAATTTATTCTCCTTGTTTTTATATAACTTTTTAACAATAAACTGCTTAGTCTTCTTGATTGACAGTTATCCACCAATCCTTGCCCAAACGCCTCAAGACATTTGTAGCTCCAGCAACTACGAGAGTATTTTTTATGCCAACTGAGTTAAGAAAGACCTGTATCTCATAAGAACGCGTGCCAGCATTGCATATTATCAAAAAAGTCTTGCCAGCAGGCAGCGTTTTATATTCTGCACGAACCTTATCATAAACCAAAGCAAACCACTTGTCAGGAAAAGCCTTTAAAAATGGAGCAACCTCTCGAGGATGTCTCACATCCAGCACCATCCAGTCCGGCTCAACACGCTTTGCTTCCATCCAGTCGCTGAACTCAAGCGGAGAAATTGGCCTCATACGGCCTGATACAAGATTATCTGCTACATTAGCAGTGGAGTTGAGAATATCCATAGCCGTGGAAAACGGCGGGGCATAAGCCAGCTCAAGGTTACTGAAGTCAGCGATAGTCGCCTTGCGCTCAATCAATCCAGCCGCAGCGTTGATCCTGGCCATCAGTCCATCACCCATGACGCCCATGCCGTTAATCCCTAACACCCTCCTGTTACTCTTGTCAACCACCATATTTAAAAACATCTGGGCCTGAGTCGGGAAAAAATGTGCGCGATCGCTCTGTACACAAAGGACATCGCAGGAGTCAAAACCCTCGGCCTTTGCAACCTGAGCGCTGATTCCGGTTGCCCCGACACAGAGTTCAAAAACCTTCATAACAAAACTTCCCTGCCAGCCATCAAACGTAGATGGGATCCCGGCGAGATTATCTCCGACTACCCTGCCCTGCCTGTTAGCCACAGACCCCATAGGAGCCACTATCCTCTTGCCTGTGACATTGCAGATAACATCTACGCAGTCGCCTGCTGCATAAATGTCAGGGTCGGATGTCTGCATCCTTTTGTTCACCACAATAGCGCCGTTTGCAGAGACATGAAGCCCTGCGCCAACAGCAAGTTCAGAGCGTGGACGCACACCTGCTGCCATAATGACCAGGTCTGCATCTATTTCTCTTTTGTTGGTGATAACCTTTTTGACCCTCCCTTTTTCATCCCCCACAAACTCCTTGGCAGCCTCTGAGGTCAGCACCTCAACGCCATGCTCTTTCATGTGTTGTGTAACCATTGCAGCAATCTCAGGACTTACGATCCTCGGAAGTATCTGAGGCATAAACTCTACAATCGTAACTGGGATCTGCCAAAGGTCTGCAAACGCCTCAGCCATCTCGATGCCAATGGCTCCTCCGCCGATTACCACAGCCTTACTGACTTTCCCCTTGGCCACATCATCCTTAATGGCGATCGCCTTGTGAAGGCTTGCAACAGTGTAGATTCCCTCAAGATCTTTGCCTGGAAGAGGTAGAACAAACGGAGAGCTGCCGGTGGTAAGCACCAGCTTGTCATAATGCAGCTCGTTTTGTTCTCCCGTCTTGACATTTTCAATCAAAACCTTCTTGCTTTTTCTATCAATAGCAAGGGCTTTTGTCAAAACCAACGTATTGACCCCCTTGGCATTTTTAAAAAATTCTTCATTTCTGACTAAATGATAGCTTGTTGTGCGAAGGGCGTTTTCGTCGGCCACATCCCCTGATACATAGTAAGGGATACCACAGCCGCCATAAGAAATAAGATCATCCTGATCTATCATGGTAATCTCAGCATCTGGTAACAACCTTCTTGCCCTGCACGCAGTCTTAGGCCCTGCTGCCACAGCACCCACAATCACGATTTTCATCCCTGCAATAGCTCCTTTTCTGTTTAAATTTTGAGTAACTATCCAGCAGCACCCCATCTGCTGTGTCATCGGCCTGCTCATGTGCAGGCAGCACACTTCGCAGGCCTCTTCCTTGCATCTGGAGCACTGCTGAATAGTTACAGTACGGTGGTTTTCGTTCGTTTTCGGCATTATACTGGATATTTACAATTTTGATAACGTCACAAAAAAATCATCAACTACCCAGCTACTGCTATACTGCGCTGTATCCTTCGTCTTTGCAGCCTGCAAAAGGGCAAGTTTTAGAACATCCCTACTATCTTCCCTATCCTGATAGCGCAGCAACAATCTCACTTAACTTAAAATAAGCCACCATCACCAAAGGCATAATAGCTTCAAGCGCTTCAATATGCGCACCCAGCACATCGCCAGTAACACCTCCAAGCCTCTTTTTAAAATACTGAGCGGCAATAAAACCCAAAAAAGCCACAAACAGACAGAATAATACCCCTGCTTGACCCAAAAAACACCAAGAAAAAACAACTGTCACAGCAAATGGAAAGCAGAGCCTCACCCTGATCTGTTCTCCCACAAAATATTTTCCAAGTCCTCCCGCAGGCCTTGCATACACAGAAAAAGAGGCCAGCACATTCAGGCCAAAACGGGACAGACACGGAACAAGCGCCAGCCCAAGCCATAAGTCATTCTGGCAAAGGGCTGAAAAACCTTGGGCCTTAAGCAGCAAGACGAGGGCCACGGCTACCGCTCCGAATGCCCCTGTGCGGCTGTCCTTCATAATCTCAAGGGCTTTTTCCGGTTCTTTTCCGCTACCAAGACCATCTGCCGTGTCAGCCAGTCCGTCCAGATGCAACGCCCTTGTAAGGATAGCCAAAACCAGAACAAGAACAGCTCCTACAAGCGAACATGGAAAAACCTTTGAGCATGCCCAGCCAATGCCAGACATAAAACATCCGATCAAAATACCTACTATGGGAAAATAATCTATTGAATGCCGGAGTTCACTGTCTCCAACCACAAGGTTTTTCCTGAAGCTGATAATAGTAAGAAACTGAAATGAAGTTAAAAACGCTAAAAAATGCCTTGAAAAAAAATCCAACAATCGAACCATCAATCAGTGATAATTACATGGTTAAACACTGCCAGGCTGTGCCTTCTAAGCCTGTAAGAGTAATTTTGCCTGAAATATTTCAAATCTTCAGAAAACGCCGGACAATCAAAGGTGTCCATCACAAGCAGCCACCGGCCTTCTTCTCTGCAAAATACCGGGAGCACAAGGTCCACATCGTCCTTCAAGCCAAGATTAAAGGCTACCAAAAGTCCTGTATTGTACATGGCAGAGAAAACCTTTAAAAGCGGATTATGCCAATCAGCAGGTGTCATCTCATTTCCCTTTTCATTAAACCAGCCAAGGTCCTTACATCCATGCTCGCCTGCAATATCCCCTTTTAAAAACACACGACTTTTAAGACACGACTCAGTTGTTCGCAACTCTGCAAGCCTTGAAATAAATGGAAGCAGTTCAGAGTCATATCTTGCAGAGCAATCCCAGTCAAGCCAGCTCAATTCATTGTCCTGACAATATGAATTGTTGTTGCCGGACTGTGAATTGCCAAGCTCATCACCTTGAAGCAACATCGGCACTCCAAGGGAGAGAAAGAGTGTGGCAAGCAGATTTTTTTTGTGCCTAAGCCTTTCCTTGAGTATTTTAGGCTCAGAAACAGGCCCTTCAACCCCAAAATTCACGCTGAAGTTGTGGCTTTCACCATCCCTATTCTCTTCTCCGTTTGCCTCATTGTGTTTTGAAACATAAGAGACCATGTCTTCCAAGGTAAAACCGTCGTGGCAGGTCACGAAATTGATGCCCGCCTGCGGGTGTCTGCCACCCCAGCCAAAGATGTCACTACTGCCTGAAATTCTTGTGGCCAGCTCTGCCTTCATACCTCCATCGCTCAGCCATGCAGCCCTGACTGTATCACGAAATTTGCCGTTCCATTCGCTCCAGCGAGGAGGAAAACCACCAACACGATATCCATAAGGGCCAAGATCCCAGGGCTCTGCAATAAGTTTCACCTTAGACAACACAGGACACTGGCCAATAGCATCCAAAAGCCCCGCTCCTGGATCAAAAACAGTTGCGCCAGCCTGGGACTCACGCGCAAGCGCAACAGCCAGATCAAACCTGAAACCATCCACATGCATCTCACTTACCCAATAGCGCAGGCTGTCCATGATAAGCTGAATCACTGCCGGATGTGAGGTGTTCAGTGTGTTGCCGCAACCGGAAAAATTCTCATATCTTTCGTGTCTGCCAGGCTCTATCCTGTAATATGTGGTGTTGTCAATGCCCCTGAAACTGAGATGGGGCCCAAGATACCCCTCCTCGCCTGTATGATTGAATACAACATCCAAGATGATCTCAATGCCAGCCGCATGGAGTTTTCTGACCATTGTCCTGAACTGACCGGCAGCATCCAACCCGCCTGCGCCGCTGTACATGATATCCGGCATCCAGTTCGAACCAGGCAATAAGCCTGTGAGCCCGATTGAGGTTGCTGCAAATCTGGCATCCGGCGTAAAAAAATTCAACGTATTATAGCCCCAATAGTTGGAAAGAAGCAGGTCATCAAGGCGTTTTTCATCCACATGGGCATGGATTGGCAGCAACTCTATGGCAGTTACACCAATCTGTTGAAGATGCTCAATGACTGCGTCTGTTCCTATGCCAAGAAATGTGCCCTGAAATGCCTTTGGAACCCTGGGATGCTGACATGTAAGGCCCTTGACATGGGCCTCATACAAAATTGTCTCTGAAAGAGGACGTTCAGGACTTCTGTCATCCCCCCAGCAGAAATTGTCTGCTGTCACGATACCAAGTGGGGCAAAAGCGGCGCTGTCTCTTGTGTCAAAGGTGAATGGGTCCTGGGTTTCATAAATATAGCCGAACAGGCTTGGATGCCACTTGATGGAACGGGCAATTGCCTTTGCGTAGGGGTCGAGCAGGAGTTTGTGGTGATTAAACTTTAAACCTCTTGACGGGTCATAGGGACCAAAAACGCGGTAGCCATACAACAGCCCCGGCCCTGCATCCTCAATATAACAGTGCCAGACGTGGTGAGATACATCTTTCATCTCAACCTTGTGACACTCTCTGATACTGTCTATACTATCAAACAGACAAAGCTCCAAGCGCTCGGCATGGGCTGAATAAATGGCAAAATTAACCCCTTTTCCATCCCATGTAGCGCCAAGGGGATAGGGACGACCTTCCAATACCTTAATAATCGGCCTGCTGCCCATCCGCACCCCTCAACCAAGGCTTCTGCCTGGTGGAAAACACAAGGCTGCTTCTTTGTGTCTTGCATCAAGTTTTTTTTCTATGTAATCCATGGCAACAGGGATAAAATCTTCCAGATACTTGGAGATCTCATTTTCTGTGACGGTTGTCAGGGTCTGACTGAAAAGACACTTTCTTTCCCCTCCTCCTGTAGATGGAAGCCCCATGTCTTCAAGGATATGGCGCTTCACATCCTCTGACACGATCTCATCATAAAGCGGAAAGCCTACATCCACCCCAAAATGTGAGGAAAAAGCTACAATTTTATCCATAAAAATCTGGGTCTGCTCAGGGAAATAACTCTGGTTTCTGGAATAGCCTGCGTAAATCGCAGAGACTGAGTGAGAAAGACAATACAGAATCGCCTTAGTGTGCATGGCAAGCTTGCAGGCCACACATACCAGATTTTTTCCGTTGTATCTGGGCATCAACTCCTCATACCTGTCTAACCAGAAACCCTGAAAAAGTCTGCCCATATCCAGCTCCACATGACATGTCTCAGGGATTTTTTGAGGATCGCCTGTCTGAAGCCTCAATATCTCATCAACCATCGTGAGCCTTGCAGCAGGAAACGAGGCAAAACGCGACATGCCATTCAACATCTGAAGCAGATGGATGCGGACAGGCTCCACCCCAGTGCCAAGGCCTCCTGTGGCCAAAAGCGCATAGATTGCAAGGGAGTCTCTGCCGCCGGAGTAAAGTATGGCCATATCTTTTCGCTGCACTGGTTCAAAGCCTCATCGAGCAAACATCAAAAGCCCCAGTCTCTTCCATGAATTGCCCTATCCCTGACACAATTTCTTGCACCACAGAAGGTCTCACCATGACGGCAGTTCCGACCTCTACTGCCACTGCGCCTGCCATAAAAAACTCAATGGCATCCTGCCATGAACTTATGCCTCCGATCCCGATAATGGGGATATTTACAGCCCTCGAAGCCTGCCACACCATCCTGAGCGCAACAGGTTTAACAGCAGGGCCGGAAAGCCCCCCAAATACATTCGCAAGCACAGGACGCCTTTTTTTAATGTCAACAGCCATGCCAAGCAGTGTATTGATAAGAGATAAGGCATCTGCGCCTGCCTCTTCACATGCCCTGGCAATTACAGCAATATCAGTCACATTCGGGGAAAGTTTTATAATTACAGGCTTGATTGAGGCATTGCGAACAGCCTTTGTAACCCTGGCCGCCATCTCCGGGTCAGCTCCAAACGCCACACCGCCTTCCCTGACATTAGGACATGATATGTTTACCTCCAGGGCATCCACCCCTGCTACGTTTAGAAGTGAAGCCAGCTCAGCATATTCCTCCACAGAGTTTCCAAGAATATTTACAATTACGGCTGTATTTACTGATCTGAGCCATGGAAGCTTTTGCTCAAGAAAAACCTCTACTCCCACATTTTCAAGCCCTATGGAGTTCAAAAGTCCGCAAGGCGTCTCTGCCAGACGGGGAGGCGGATTACCCAAACGTGGCTTTAAAGATATACCTTTAACTACAATGCCTCCTGGGACAGAATCATAAAGTGACAAACCAACCAGATCAGCCACCTCAGCCCCGTAACCACAGGTACCCGAGGCCAGAAGCACTGGATTTGCAAGCTCAAGGCCTGCAATGTTTACTGAAAGATCAGGCTGCTGAATCAATTCCATGAGACATCCGCTCCGTCAAAAACAGGCCCTTCCTTGCAGACATGCAGGTAACCGGTCTGCCCTGATGACCGATCCGCTGATTTAACAGCGCAGCCCAGACATGCTCCGATACCACAGGCCATCTGCGCCTCAAGAGACACCTCGCAAGAAACAGAGGCCTTGACAGCTATTTCGTAAACTGCCTTCAGCATCGGCATTGGTCCGCAGGAAAAGACCATGTCTGCCTCTGAATCGCCCACTATCTCCTGAAGCAGCGTTGTCACAAAGCCCTTTTGCCCCAGACTTCCATCCTCAGTTGCAAGACACAACCTGCAATCAATTGCCTTGAAGGCCTCAAGTGAAACAAGCTCTGCACTGCTTCGCGCCCCAAGTATCACCACAGGCTTAATAAGGCCTTTTTCAGAAATGATACGGGCCAGAAACAGCATGGGCGCTATGCCAAGACCGCCGCCAACAAGCACAGGGTGACGGCTCTGATTCCAGCCAAAACCATTTCCAAGCGGACCAAGAACCCTGATGCTGTCTCCAGCCCTTTTTCGGGACAACATTGCTGTGCCTTTTCCTGCCACCCTGTAAATAAACTCAATTTCATTTTCATCAGGCACATCATGGATGGAAAATGGTCTTTTGAGAAGTGGATATGCGTATTCGCCCACCTCAAGCATACAAAACTGCCCAGGCCTTGCCTGCAAGGTAAGTTCATGGGCGTCAAGCCTGAGCAGAAAAATATCCCTTGTCACTGCCCTATTATCAATCACCCCGCACTCAAGCTCATGCCTGGACATTCTGCCATGCCTCCCACCAAAGGGCAATCGCCGTAAAAACAAAGACAACCAAGCTCACTGCACCATTTAAGGTAAAAAAAGCGAGATTAAGCCTCGAAAGATCATTGGGCTTGATGACCACCCGCTGTATCACAAAAAAGACAGCGGTGAGAAAAAGACCAGCGAAATACGGCCATGACAGCCTGAACACAATACCTACCGCCACAAATACCAGAAATGCAAACACATGCAAGATTGCAGAAAACCAGAATGCCTGCCTTATACCAAACCTTGCAGGAATGGATTGCAGCCCTGTCTGCTGATCGAAATCCGCATCCTGAGATGCGTAAAGTATATCAAAGCCAGCCACCCAGAAACATACTCCCAGAGTGAGCAGCAATGCCTCCCATGAAAAAGCGCCTTTTACAGCTATCCATCCAGAAAATGGCGAAAGCCCTATGGAAAGACCAAGAAACAGATGACAAAGCCAGGTAAAACGTTTGGTGTAGGAATAAGCAAGGACAACTGTCAGAAAAAAAGGAGAAAGGATAAGGGCAAGATGATTCAACATGGCTGCAGCCAGAAAATAGGCAAAAGATGAGGCAACTATCAGGATCACAGCATCCACCCTGGAAACCTTGCCTGAAGGCAGTTCCCGCTGACTTGTCCTAGGATTTCGGGCGTCAAATGGCATATCAACAAGTCTGTTAAATGCCATAGCGCTTGTCCTAGCACCAGCCATTGCAATAGCAATCCATAAACACTGCATCGGAGTCGGCAACCCCCTTGCCGCAAGAAATGCCCCTGTAAAGGCAAAAGGCAGGGCAAAAACCGTATGCTCAAACTTTATCATCTCAAGAAGCAGTTTGAGCTTATAAATCACATTTCAAACCTTTCCAAACGGACAAACCGGAAAATGACAATGCTTGCAAGACTGACAGAACCCTCCATGTCCAAGCTCAGCAATACTCCGTCTGTCAAGCCTTTCCCCTGCCAGAATCCTTGGAAGCACCACATCAAGCACAGTGGACTTGAAATACATGCCGCACGCAGGAACGCCCACGACCGGAACGCCGGAGGAAAAATAACCAACCAGAAACATTGCGCCAGGCAGCACCGGCGAGCCATAGACTATTCTTTCAGCGCCTGCGGCCTTTATGGCGACCCTTGTGACATCATCAGGATCAACTGACATGCCTCCTGTGCATAAAACAAACTCAGCGCCCTTTTCAAGACCTATCTCTATCTCGCGCCTGATAGCGTCCACATCATCAGGGGCCTTTGCAAAATAAACTGTCTCAACCCCAAACGCCTCAAGCTTCTTCTGCATAACAGGCCCGAATCTGTCCTCTATCCTACCCTCAAATACCTCCCTGCCTGTGACAACAATCGCAGCCTTCCTGATCAGATAAGGCTCTACCTTAAGAAGCCCTCCTGCCTGCCTTGAAATCCTTACTGCTTCTTCAACAATGTCTCTTTCCACAACCAGAGGTATAGCCCTTCCTGCAGCCAGTTGCATCCCGGACCTTACAGGCGTGCCTGTATGAAGCGTTGCAAGCATAACCTCGCCAAGCTCGTTGAAGCTGAAAAGGGCACCCTTATCAACCCTCAGAACACCATCAATGGCAGAACGAAAGCCCACCTTACCTTCTACCGGCCTTTGGTCAAATACGATATTCCGACCGGCGATAGCCTCGGCCATCTGAATTGCAGCCTCGTCTTCATGAAGCATACCTATGGACAGATCAAGCACATAAATATGAAACTTGCCTATCCTTTTAAGATGCTCCACATCCTCCTGCCTGATTATGTGGCCTTTTCTGAAGGCTGGCCCCTTTTTCTCTCCTGCCACTATTTCAGTGACATCATGAGGTAGCACCATCCCAATTGCTTCATCAACCGGCACAAGTTTCTTGACAGTCATTAACCCCTCCAGTTCCTATCACCCTGCCCTGTCATAGTATGCGCCAAACGCACAACTCCTGCACAACACCCTGCCATCTTTCTCCACATCCCTCATGTCCTGTGCAAACTCACCACACTCTGCACACTGAATGCGCCTTAGCGGCCTGCCAGGCAGATCCTGTTCCGGTATCTTAACCGTCACCTTCTGCACCAGAAACAACTCGTCCTCTGTCATCAGTTTATACGCCTCTCTCTGGCGGGCATATTTTTCCTCAATCTGAGGACAATATTTCAAGGCAAGCTCCCTTGACTCCTCTCTTGCTATTATCCTGTAGCCATCGCCAGAAGATATTCGCACAAACGTGGCAGCCATCTTGCCGAGATCCACCCATCTCAGGGAGCGTTTTCCCAGAGAGCATCCTGTCACAGACTGAATAGCATCGGTTGCACAACGGTCTATCTCAACAAACACCATGAAGGATTTTCTGTCCCTGCCTTTAGGCTCAGAAATCCCAAGAAGCGAAAGCCCGAGAAGACTTAATCTTACCCCAAGGACCTGTCCAGGGCAGATATGGCCATGGAGCCTTACCGACTCCTCCAGAATAGTCTCAAAATTGGATGGAATGGGCTTATTCTGCCCTAATTCTGACGGGAAATAATAGGCTTGAGACATGGCTTGAAAAATCTTTACCAGTCAACCAACTTGCTGGTTTTCTCCTTCTGGAGCATGGTTGCGTAACTCATGTCTGCATTTGCGTTTTCTTCCTTACCAAGCTTCTCATAAACCGTGGAACGCAAAAAGTAAAATAGAGGCGAAACAGAGTCTTTTTCTATGGCTTTATTTACAGTCTTAAGGGCATCATCCGGCTTTTCAGACTTCAGAAGAATCGCCGCCTTCTGATAAAGAAGTTTTGCATTTTCCGGCTCCTTTCCCAGGGCTGTCTCGATGTCCTGCAGGGCCAGTGTGGCATTGTCCTGCTTGAAATAACATACAGCCCTCGCCTGATATGCCTTGACAGTGTCAGGGGCCTGCTCAAGTATCTCTGAAAAGATAGCAATGCCGCCTTCAAAATCCCCTTCCATGCACTTAAACTGGGCTTGTGTAAACAAATCGTCGAGTTTTTCATCTAGCATAAGATTCACCTTTTACAGAAATGAAATAATCAAAAAAAAAGGGCAGTCAACGCTGCCCTCATATTTTTAACAAATTAAATTGTATTGGAGCGGGAAACGGGATTCGAACCCGCGACTTCAACCTTGGCAAGGTTGCACTCTACCACTGAGTTATTCCCGCACCTGAAAAATTGTGAGAGCTTTATACGACTACTTGCTCAAACTGTCAAGGGGTTTTGTAATGTCAGAGGCATTTTATCAGACATAACACAGCTTGAGACCTGCCCCATCCATAGCCTTCTGAACCATCTTGATGTTTGCAGTCTGAACCCTGACGAATATCCGCATGGCCTTTTCCATGCGAACAATCCTGGTAAAGTTTATGCTGTTTTTCTCAAGCGCTCCGACTATCCTACCCATTATATCTGAAGATCCATCATCTGCAACCACCAAAAGCTGACTCCCCTTTTCTGCCAGACCAAAAATAGCGCTGTAAGCCCTGAGAAGATCCCTGATGGAAAAAATACCTACAAGTTTTCCGGCTTCATCCACCACAGGCAACGCCCCAACGCTTTGACTATCAAGCAGCAACAGCGCATCATCCAGGGTTGACTCCGGCCTCAAGGTAGCAAGCTTCAGGCTCATGATATTCTTTACAGGGGTTTTGCTTACCCTATCTACCTCCTGTTTACGCTCGGAAGCAGAGATTACAGCGGCAACAGAAGACGGGAACGCAGATCGAATGTCCCTGTCCGTAACCATACCCACCAGCTTCAAATTTTCATCCACCACTGGCAGATGCCTGAACTTGTTATTCAACAGAATATTGCGCGCATCAGCAATCAGGGTATTTGGATGTATCACCACAGGATCGTGATTCATATAGCTTGAGATAAACATATCATGCCTCGCCCTTGAACAAAATTTCTATTTTTTGGTAACTATCCAGCATAATGCCGAAAACAAACGAAAACCACCGTACTCTAACTATTCAACAGTGCCCCGGATGCAAGAAAGAGGCCTGCTAAGTGTGCTGCCTGCACATGAGCAGGCTGATGACACAGCAGATGGGGTGCTGCTGGATAGTTACACTACCGGCAAGCCTTGTGGCTTGCCCTTTACAGCAACCCCCTTGAGATATGCCTCCACGCTGGCGGCAAGCGCCTCTAGATGATATCCACCCTCCAGCACATTCAAGACATGTTCAGACTCTGCCTTGCGCGCCATTAAAGTCAGATACGGCAAAGGACTGCGCTCAAGACGCTCCAGAATAACAGCAAGACGAGCTGATTGTTCTGGATGCTCTTGCCCCCCGGTATCATGGCGCATCATGAATGAATCTGTGATAATGCGGGTTTTTCTGTAGATCGCATCCATTTTTTACACTTGCAGTTTATGAACCGACGGAGGGTTACGCCTTTTTATGCCCGGAAAGCTCAAAACTTGTACAGCTTCCACTGCCACATGTGTGACTTTGCACATTATGGCTCGAACAACTTGGACAGGAACCAGATGACTGTGCCGAACTTGTTGAAGAAGCAGCAGAAGTGCCTCCGAAATTAGCAGCGCTCATGAGCTTGGAAACATTTGGACTCTGACAGCGGGAACATCTCACAGCATCAGCCTCACTTGCAGACATTATCAAGACCTCAAAGACATGTTGACAGCTTGCACAGCAGTATTCATAAAGTGGCATGGGTGTGACTCCTTAATTGTAATGGGCAAATTTTAAAAATTGCCGAAGGATGATTTATTTTGTTACAATTCTATTGTAACCACAAAGCATTTTAACACAAGGGAAAAATCTGAATCCTGCGAAGGCGATCCTCATGGCAATTTTTAGAACCGCCCTTTATCTTTTTTTGTTCACGGCTCTTTTAGATTATTGCACAATATGATAATTTTTTCAGCATGTTTACAATCAACCGAAAGAAAAAAATCTGAAACGTCCGAGAATTTGGGAACACCCAGATAAAGGCAAGATATGAACCTAACTGAGATTCAGCAGAATACTTTCAAAATCACTACGTTTAATGTCAACTCCATCAGGGCACGCCTGCACATCCTCAAGCCATGGCTGGAAGCCAACAGAGTGGACGTGCTCTGCATACAGGAGACAAAGGTGCAGGATCACGAGTTTCCCGTGAAATTCTTTGCAGAACTTGGCTATGCAATTGTATTCAGAGGTCAGAAATCCTACAACGGAGTGGCTGTTGCCTCACTTCATCCGATAGAAGACGTGTCTTTCGGCTTCGATGATGAGGAGCACACAGGGGATGATGATGTACGTTTGTTACATTGCACTGTCAATGGGATAAAACTCATCAACACCTATGTGCCACAGGGCAAATCCATTGATGACCCAGCATACCGATATAAATTGAGGTGGTTTCAAAGGCTCAAAGCGCTTTTCAGCGAAATACTTGGGCAAAATGGCCTGGTTTTCTGGTGCGGAGATATGAATGTCGCGCCTGAACCTGAAGACGTGCATTCCCCGGAAAAACTTGCTGATCACGTTTGCTTTCATATTGACGTGCGAAACGCCTTCAAGGATACGGTTGCAGCAGGTTTTGAGGACATCCTGAGAAAATTTCACCCTGAGCCTGGGCAGTACACCTTCTTCGACTACAGAATGCCCGGCTCAGTGACCAAGAAGAAAGGCTGGCGAATAGACCATGTGCTTGCAAACAAACATCTTGCCAGACTTGCTATCGGAGCCGAAATAGACCTGGGCCCAAGGCTGATGGAAAAGCCATCAGATCACACTGCGTTGACAGCATTTTTCAAACTGCATTAGGGAGGTTGCAAACAACGCAGCCATCTGACAAAATAGCAATTTCTGGAACGTAACTACCTGTGATATAAGCAGCCCATGGCTCTAACCTGCCACATCACTGAAGCGCAGGCCCTTCAATACCTCAAGATAGGCTGTTGAGACAGCCTCCATACTCAGTCCAAGCCTGTAAGCAGCCTTATGGATGCGCTCTTCATCCGCTCTTTCGTAGGCCTCTGCAAGCTCAAGATAAGGGGCTATAGATCCGCTGTCTTCCAAAAGCGCAGCCTTTATATCCTCAGATAATGGCAGGTCAACAAGCAATTCTTCCAAAGGTCTTCCAACCAGCAGGTCGAGTCGGGAAAGCAGGGCTGCAAAAAAAACATCTGAGGCGAGATCCGACCTGTTGGTCAGGAATGCAAGTTTTTCAGCAAAACGGCCCTTGGTAAAGGTAGAAACCCCAACTTCTTCGGGTTGATTCTTGTTCATATTGGCAAGGAGCAGGAGAGCAAACCACTTTTTAAGCTCAACCTCGCCTATCATAACCATGGCCTGTTGGATTGAAGAAACAGGATTTCTCAAACCAAAGGAGGCGGAATTGATTATCCTGAGAAGCTTGTAGCACATGGAGACATCCTGCTCTATCACATTGCTGATCTTGGAAAAATCAAGGTCCAGGCGCTGCATCTCAGCCATCAGTTTAACAAGGGTATGAGCGCCAGGGCTTACATCCTTTTGGGCAATAATGGATGGTTTTGCAAAAAAATAACCCTGAAAAAGATGAAATCCCAGTTCCAACGCTGCATCAAACTCCTCCTGGGTTTCGATCTTTTCAGCCAACAGGATCACATTTCTGCCTTGCAGCAAGGAAAGATGGGCCTTTAAGTCCTTATCCTGCATAGCGCGCCAGTCAACCTTGATTATCGACGTCATTGGAATCAGGGCATCAAAACTTTTATCAAAAATAAAGTCATCCAGCGCAAGCACGTATTTTTTGTCAAACAACATCTTGCACGCAGCCACGAGCTCCGGCTTTACCGTTACGTCTTCAAGTATCTCCACAACAATCTTGGCTGGATGTATTGCCGGAATGCCTGCCATCAACATCTCTTCCGTGAAATTGATAAACGCCTTTTTGCCGTGGCATATCTCCTCAATTCCCATGGAACAGAAGACATTGTGGATGATAGTCGCTGTTGCCTGGGTTCCATCTATGCCTGGAAAGGCATTAACAGCGCCTGAACGATACAGAAGCTCATAGGCTATTGTGCGTTTTTTTGTATCAAATATGGGTTGACGGCCTACGTATATGTCCATAAGATATATTAAAAAAAATATTGAGGGGAGGTTCCAAAAATTGCTATTTCACTCGCAAGCTTTAGCTTTCCAAGCCTGTAACTATCCAGTATAATGCCAAAAAAGAACGAAAACCACCGTACTGTAACTATTCAGCAGTGCCACAGATGAAGACTTTTTACAACGCCATCAAGTTTTATGCAACTAAAAAATCCTATCCATAAAAACCAATCATAGGAGACGACATGAACAACTTCACCTACCAGAACCCTGTAAAAATTATTTTTGGCAAAGATTCAATAGGACAACTTGACTCCCTTTTACCTAAAGATGCAGTTATTCTGATAACATACGGAGGCGGCTCCATAAAAAAGAATGGTGTTTATGAACAGGTCATTACCAGTCTCGGCAAAAAGAGAACGGTGTTCGAGTTTGGAGGCATTGAACCAAACCCTCTCTACGAAACCTGCATGAAGGCTGTCGAGATCTGCAAAAAACACAAGATAACCTTTCTGCTGGCTGTTGGAGGTGGAAGCGTGCTGGATGGCACAAAATTTATTGCAGCAGCCGCTCATTATACAGATGGCGATCCATGGGAGATTCTTGCCAACAAGGCTGTGGTTAACTCAGCCATCCCTGTTGGATCAGTCCTTACGCTTCCTGCCACCGGCTCCGAGATGAACTCTCTTGCAGTGATCTCAAGGGACAATACCAAGGAAAAACTCCATTTCTGCTCACCTTGCATCTATCCTGTGTTTTCCATTCTCGATCCTGAAACAACCTACAGCCTGCCGGCAAGGCAGCTTAAAAACGGCATTGTGGACACCTTCGTTCATGTCCTTGAACAATACATAACAATGGATTTGAACACGCCTCTTCAGGACAGACAGGCGGAGGCGATTCTCAAGACCCTCATTGAGCTTACCCCACGGCTTCTGTCTTCTCAAAAGGACTACGACTCCAGGGCAAGCCTGATGTGGTGCGCCACACAGGCCCTGAACGGCCATTTGAGCTGTGGCGTGGTCTCTGACTGGGCGACTCACATGATAGGACACGAGCTTACCGCATTCACAGGAATTGACCATGGCCAGTCCCTGGCAATCGTCATACCGGGGGTATGGAAGTACCAATTCTGGGATAAATCCAAAAAACTTGCAAAATATGCCACAAATGTCTGGAATATAGAGGGACTGATGGAGATTGACCTGGCAAAAGCGGCCATTGACGTTACGGAAGAATTCTTTGACGACATGGGCATGTTCACAAGGCTTGGCGACTATGATATTGATGTAGAAATAATCGACCGGATAGCCGAACGCTTCAAGCAACGAGGCGCGATTCTTGGAGAAAACAATGCGATCACCCCTGAGGTTGTCAGAGAGATACTCATAAGCAGGTTGTAAAGCGCTCCGCTTACTGATATGCTGAAAACATGATCGGATTTGACACAACCAAACTGCCTAAACTTGACATCAATAACCCTGACGGTTTTACACAAATATTAGACAGGCTGAAGCGATTCTTTGCAGATAATAAAGACAAACTGCTGCCGGTTACCCTTGCCGCTCAAAACTACAGCCAGAAAATGGAACAGGTTTCCAGTTTTATTGAGGCATACACACAAAAAACATGTCCTTATTGCGGAACGGTCTGCTGCGCCCAGAAGCATGGACTGCCTGAATTCGGGGACGTGGCAGCATTTTTGAGTCTTGGCCATACTCCTCCATACTATGATCTGCACCTGCCTCTTTCCGGCGCCTGCCAGTTTATGGGGCCAAGGGGCTGCACCATTGAAAGGATCATAAGGCCCTACAGATGCACATGGTATTTCTGCGACCCGCTTCTGACCCAGATCGAGATAGGTCCGACCGCCCATTACAATCAATTCATCAAGCTTGTTCAGCAACTGGCTGATGCGCGAGGACAGATGCTGACCCTTTTTTACGAGATCTGGACAGCAAACCTGACCATAATGGATGAACGATGAAGCTCACAGCCAACCATCTGACCATATTAAGGATAGTGCTGCTTCCTGTGCCATTTTTCCTTATCTACGGCGATCAGTGGTCAAGGGTATTGGCCATTGCCGCATATACTGTCCTTGGCTTTACAGACTATCTTGATGGGCTTCTGGCCAGAAAACACGGTCCTACCAGGCTTGGCGCCATGCTTGACCCCATAGCAGACAAGATTTTTGTGGTGGTGACCTATGTGCCGCTTGTTGACCTGGGGGTTGTGCCTCTGTGGGTTGCCTGCGCCATGTTTTTCCGGGAATATTTGGTGACTGAACTGCGCTATTTCATGAGCCAATCCCAAAAGGAATTGAAAGTAACTGAAATAGCAAAGATCAAAACCACTATTCAGATGATCGGCGCCGGTGTACTCCTCTTGACAGACACTTTTCCGGACAAATGGGTAACAGGGGCAGGCATGGCAGGGGCGCTCATCGCAACGGTCTTTGCAGGTATTGGCATCTACTGGAAAGAGGGGAGAATACCCGACCGCCTCAAGACTGCGACAGGGTTTCTCTGCCTTGGACTTGGTGTGCTGGCCGCATTTGAAATCAAGCAGGTACACTTTCTATACTCACTTATAATCCTTGCAATAACATACATATCTGCACGGCAATATCTTATGGTCGGACTGCATCTGTGCATTAAAAAGGGGCTGGCTGCATCTGTAAAACTCTTCATGACCCTGGCTCTTCCCATCACTGCCCTGATCCTGATGCCTTTTACAGTCAATCGGTTCCTTGGTGTGGTAGTAGTGATAGCCATCATGAGCATGGAATTTGTATCCCAGGCAATAGACATGGTGGTTATCAAAGAAGGCGGGAAAAACATCTCGTGGGTTAAAAACTTTGTTATATTTCCCTGTATGGTGTTGGCTATGCTGGGCTTCTTTGCGATGTTTGAAGAAAAAGAGGCGGCCAAACTGTTTCTTATCACATTCGCCTCTTTCTCGATCTGTTATGCAGTGACGGATATGTGGATGAACCGAGGCATACTGCGTTGAAAAAGTCTCAAGGCAAGCTCCCAAAATTGCTATTTTGCCCGCACAATCGTCAGCATTCCTAACCCTGTGAAGCAGGGTGGGCATGGCTTATGCATTGTCTGTCGGCTGGCAAATGCCCACATACATGGAGGATGTTGTGGTTTTTAGCCTCAAAATGCCTTGCCCTTGAACAAAAAATCTATTTTTTGGAACATCCCTGAAATGAAAACCACTCCCCTTGCCGAACTTGAAAACCGTTTTACCAGATGCCGCAACCTCTTAAACCTGTATCTCCCTGAAGCCCAGGGACTTTTCGTCTTTTCAAGGATCAATCTCTATTATTTCACTGGCACATATCCGAACGGAATGCTGTGGTTTCCGATAGACGGAGAGCCGGTTCTTTTCTGCAGAAAAGGCATTGAAAGGGCGGAAATAGAATCCCCTCTGAAAAATATCCTCCCATTCAATTCCTATGCGGATATAGCGCAAGCCCTTAATAAAACAGGTTACAACCGCCTTACAACCATAGCTGCCGAGATGAACGGCCTTTCTTGGTCTCTGTCAAACAGCTTTCAAAAACACCTCTCAGGATACAAATTTATTTCCGGGGACAGGGTCATTGCCATGACAAGGGCAAAAAAATCTGAAGCCGAGCTTGCCATCATCAGAGAAGCCGGCAAAAGACACTCCAGATGCCTGACTGAGATACTGCCACCCCTTCTTCACATAGGAATGACCGAACTGGAGATTGCACACACCATCTCAAACATCCTCTTTTCCCTGGGCCATCACGGCATACAACGCATGACAGGCTACGGCGAAGAGGTATATCTCGGCCATATCTCAATCGGAGAAAGCGCCAATTATCCCAGTGTATTTAACGGACCTGTGGGATTGCGAGGCATGCATCCGATAACACCTTTTATGGGCTCTGATGAGATCAGATGGATGGCTGGTCAGCCATTGACAGTTGACCACGGCTTCAACCTGGACGGCTATCATACAGACAAAACCCAGATATACTGGCCAGGCCAAAAAAACAGCATCCCTGATCCTATCCAGAAAGCCCATGATTTCTGCATTGAGATCCAGCAGACCATAGCCAAGGCCCTGAGGCCCGGCGCCATTCCATCGCAGCTCTGGCTTGACTGCCTTGAATCGGCCAAACTATGCGGTTTCTCTGAGGGTTTTATGGGACTTGGAGGAAACAAAGTGAGATTTATGGGGCACGGGATAGGCCTTGCCATAGACGAATACCCTGTAATCGCAAAAGGCTTTGATCTTCCTGTTGAACAAGGCATGGTAATAGCCCTTGAGCCTAAAATAGGGATTCAGGGTGTTGGAATGGTGGGCGTTGAAAACACCTTTGAAGTCACCCAGTCCGGCGGCAAAAGCCTGACAGGTGATCGGTTCGACATCATATCCATAGACATCTGATGGTTTCAAATTGTAAAACGATTTTGCTAACCTAACAACAAATCATGATACTCAGCACGAAAAAGAAATGCCTGTCCTTTTTGAGACTTTTTGAGACTTTTTGAGACTTTTTTATTAAATGACCCTGACCCCTTTGATTGCTTTAATGTCACCACATAACAGGACGAAATTTTTCATCATTTTTTATATCAATTATGTCGCCATTCTGGACAAGAACATATAATCCTTTCCTGTAGGCGTATTTCGCCACATCATCAGGCGCAACCATTGCTGCTACAGCCCCGGCAAGGCGAAAATGTTTATATTCAGGCCAGAATCTTTTGAACTTTTCAATTCGTTTAATATGCTCATTGACGTCATCCACGGACAGTTTGCTTTTACATTCTATTACTACCGCCTCGTCGCCATTTATGACAAGCAGATCCACCTGTATCCCATCGTCTCCGTAACTTGCCTCCATGTCCTTTAGAACCCTGTGAACCTCCATGCCCCTTTCACGAAACAATCGAACCGCTGCTGGTTTAACCATTTCTTCCACAAACTGACCAAGTCTGCCACTCAGTTCACCTATCGCCTTTCTGGTCTCCTTGATAAGGTTGAAGGTCTCCTGAAGCTGTCTGTCGGTCTCCTGAGATGACTTGCGCATCTCCTCCCTGGCTTCCTGAAACTTCCTGTCGGTTTCCTGAAACTTCCTGTCGGTTTCATGAAACTTCCTGTCGGTTTCCTGAAACTTCCTGTCGGTTTCCTGAAACTTCCTGTCGGTTTCATGGAAAAGCCTCCACACTTCTTCTAATGTCACAACTTTTGATGTTGGCTGCATGGCATCTCCTTATTTTCCAAAAAACAGGCTGATTTTCATGTAAAGTTATCAAAAATAACACACAATGTCAAAAATAAAAAAAGAGGCAAGAGCCTCCCTACGTCCTGATATGATTCAATTCACTTTAAATAACCCTGACCCCTTTAATTCTCTTAAAAAAGATATGCCTGTCTTTTTTTGTTTGTTGGTTTTTTGTTGGGGGTATAAAACCCCTTATGAAATTTACTGTAAAAAACCATTAAAACAGGTGACTTGACCATGCACCAAATACATGCCCATTTTTTGTCTTGATAACGGGGAGTAGTTCAGTTCAATATAAGCTGCCATGAAAAAAGACAGCCTGCATCAACTGAACAGCGCTGTCATCAAATAACCTTGTTCAGCGCATACTCCACAATGCCCTGTGCTCCGTTTTCAATCAACTTAGGGATGAGATCGCGCACAGCAGATCCCTCGATCACAGTCTCCACTGCGCACCAGTTCTTGTCATAAAGAGACGAGACTGTAGGGGCGTTAAGGCTCGGAAGCGCGCCAACCACCGCCTCCACATTATTCACAAGCACGTTCATCTTCAGCCCGACAAGCCTGTGCGCCCTGAGAGCGCCCTTGAGCAGCATGGCTATCTGCTCGACTTTTTTGCGCTTCCATGGGTCATCCCATGCATTTTTGTTGCAGATCAGCCTTGGCGTGGACTGCATCAGGTCTTCGATGATCAAAAGGCCGTGCGCCTTGATAGTACTGCCTGTCTCAGTGACCTCCACAATGGCATCGCAAAGCCCTGAAACGACCTTTGCCTCGGTTGCTCCCCATGAAAACTCCACCTGCACATCCACGCCCAGGTTTTTGAAATAGCGTCTTGTGAAATTCACAAGCTCGGTCGCTATCTTTTTGCCATGCAGGTCTTTGGGTGAACGGTACGGGCTGTCGGCAGGCACGGCCAGCACCCACCTTGCAGGTCTCTTGCTCACCTTGGAATAGATGAGTTCCGTGACCGTCACAACATCGGATTCATTTTCCATAATCCAGTCAAGGCCGGTTATGCCGGCGTCAATCGTTCCGTTTTCGACATAGCGGGCCATTTCCTGGGCGCGGCAGATGCTGCAATCTATGTCGTCATCGTCTATGTCCGGGAAATAATTTCTACTGTGGACATTTATGTGCCATCCTGCATGGGCAAATAGCTCAATAGTTGCATTTTCAAGGCTCCCCTTTGGGATGCCAAGCTTTAACTTGCTCATTTTTTATAAACCTCCTTGGGGTCAAAAACAGGACTTGTCTCTATCACAAGCTCATTTCCGGAAACCCTGTGATGAAAACAGCTTTTCTGGCCTGTGTGACAGGCGGCTCCGCCGAGCTGCTCCACCTTGAGCAGAATAGTGTCAAGGTCGCAGTCCACATAGGCATCTTTAAGTATCTGAACATGGCCGGATGTCTCGCCCTTGAGCCAGAGTTTCTGACGGGAGCGACTCCAGTAATGGACCTTGCCGGTCTTAAGCGTCTTTTCCCAGGACAAGCGGTTCATGAATGCAAGCATCAATACCTCGCCGGTCTTGAAATCCTGCGCTATGGCCGGGATCAAACCGCCTGTTTTTTCAAAATTGACATCATTTATAGTTGCCATGCAAATATCCTTTCACTTTAGTACAAATCCAGCAGAGTTTTAATGGTCTTGCAATGACCTGTCAAGAACTTGACCGCCGGCTTTTCATCAATAATTTCCATTTGTTTTCCTTATAAATCTCAAAATATGCAGACTTGCATGGCATGTTGACAAGCCAATCCATTATAGTTATGAAAAGCACATGGAAGAGAGACAGGAAAACAACAGCAGATTATTTTCACCATCTCATGATGACAGTCTTTTTGAGATAGACATCATCTTTTTTGCCGCCAGTCTCAGTTTCTATACGATCTTTGCAATCATCCCTCTTTTCCTCGTTGGCCTGTCCATATTTCCCATACTGCCGGGTTTTGAGGATTCTTACCTTAAGATCAAAGAGCTTTTTTTCTCTGTTGTAATTCCGACACATCAGGAACATATCGCAAAATATTTTGAAGAGTTTCTGCAAAATGCAACAAAAATAGGCATAATCGGGCTTGTAGTGATTGTTTTTGTGCTGATGCTGTTTTTTGAAAGCTATGACTATGCAGTGAACCGCATATTTCGCACCAAGCCAAGGAAATTCATAAGTTCGCTGCCCATCTACTGGACATTCATAACCCTTGGCCCCCTTGCCCTCGCACTCTATATCTATCTGATAAATATGACAAAGGAAACGCTGCAATGCTGGTCATGCGGCTGGCTTGACAGCATCTTTATTGTCCTTCCGTACTGTCTGACCTGGATGTGCATATTTACCGTCTATTTGTTTTCACCCAACACAAAGGTCGGCTACAGGCCTGCGCTTATCTCTTCTTTTGTGGTGTCGGTGGTCTGGTATCTAAGCAAGATGCTGTTTTCCTTCTATGTAATATACAACAAGGTCTATCTAAGCTTATACGGATCATTCAGCGCCGTGATCTTTTTCCTGCTCTGGATATACCTCTCCTGGACAGTATTTTTAACCGGCGTTAAAGGCTGCTATCTGCTTTCCAGCCATTTAATGCTCAAACAAGCCCCATAGCCCATTCCAGGATCGCCTTGTGGATATGCAGCTTGTTCTCCGCCTGATGCCAGACCACAGACTGAGCGCCTTCAAGCACATCCTCGGTGATTTCTTCATCTCTGTGCGCAGGCAGACAATGCAGGACAATGGCGTCATTCTTTGCAAGACCCAAAAGCACGCTGTTGAGCTGATAAGGCTGAAAAACCTTCTTCCTGGCCTCTGCCTCTGCCTCCTGGCCCATGCTTGCCCATACATCCGTATTTACAACATCAGCCGCATCAACAGCCTGCCCAGGATCAGTGGTTAGCGCAAGCCTTGCGCCATGCGCCCTTGCCTCATCCACGACAGCAGGATCAGGCATATAGCCTTCAGGACATGCGAGGTGCAACTCAAACCCCAGCCTTGCCGATAACTCCATCCAGGAATTGGCCATATTGTTGCCGTCACCTATCCAGGCGATCTTCAGCTTCTCGACCTCATTGCCTTTCATCTCAATAACCGTCATTATGTCAGAAAGAATCTGGCACGGATGCTGGCTGTCTGTGAGGGCATTTATCACCGGTATTGAAGACCAGACTGCAAGCTCATCAACGATATCCTGTGAAAATGTGCGCACAGCAAGCACATCAACATAACGGCTCAACACCCTTGCTGTGTCCTTGAGTGGCTCGCCCCTCTGAAGCTGCAAGTCGCGGGAGGCCAGAAAACACACGTTTCCGCCCAGTTGATACATGGCGGCCTCGAATGAAACCCGCGTCCTGGTCGAAGGCTTTTCAAACAGCATACCCAACACCCTGCCCCTGGCAGGTATGTATTCCACTGTATTTTTTCTCATGGATTTGAGCTCGATCGCCCTGGCAATCAGCATGGTTATTTCACTCGCACTAAGGTCCAACACCCTGAGGTAATGTCTGTTCTTTCGCATTTCGTCCGTCCTGTTATTTCAAAACCAGTTCTAATTTTTCCATAAATAAATCAATATGCTCTTTGGAGATGACAAGAGGCGGCACAAGCCTCAATATCTTTCCATGACCTACAAGCGCCATAACCCCCTCTGTCATAAGCCGCGCTGCAAGTCCTGAATCAGACTGCTTCAATTCCATGGCCTGAATCAGCCCCCTGCCCCTGACATCCTGCGCCAACCAGGGATGTTTTATCGCAAACTCATTAAGCCTCGAATTGAGATATTGCCCTGTTTCCTTTACATGAGCCAGGAAAACAGGCTCGGAAACGAGCTTTACAACCTCCTTAGCTGCCTGACAAACCACAGGATTACCACCAAAAGTGGAGGCATGGCTGCCCTGCGGCAAAAAACTCATGACCTCTTTGCTTGCAAGCATTGCCCCTATTGGAAGCCCGTTTCCAAGGGCCTTGGCAATACAAAGGACATCTGGCACAACTGAGGTCTGCTCATAGGCAAAAAAGCTGCCTGTCCTGCCGATTCCGACCTGCACCTCATCAAAGATCAAAAGGGCTCCGAACTCGTCGCAGAGTTGCCTTGCAAACCGAAGGTACTCATCGGAAACCGGCCTAACACCGCCTTCTCCCTGAATAGGTTCAAGAATCACAGCCGCAGTCCTGGAACCAACCGCAAGACTTAAAGCCCTCTTGTTTTCAGCAGGCACAGGGGTCATGCCCGGCACCAGCGGCTCAAAACCCCTCTGATAAACCGGCTGGCAGGTGGCAGAAAGCGCTCCCATTGTCCTGCCGTGAAAGGAGTTTTCAAGACACACAATCTGATAACAATCAGGCCCATTAAGGCTGTTTCCACGTCTCTTTGCAAGCTTCAGCGCAGACTCCACTGACTCAGTTCCTGAATTGCAGAAAAAAACCTGCTCTGCAAAGGAGCGCTCACAAAGGGCCATGGCAAGCTCCATCTGAGGGAGCGTCCAGTAAAGATTCGAGGTGTGAACAAGCAGGGCAAGCTGATCCGAAACCACCTTGCTGATGGCAGGATGACAATGGCCAAGACTGCACACAGCAATACCGGACGCCATGTCCAGATATTTTTTCCCATTATCATCCCAGAGCCAGACGCCTTCGCCCTTGACAAACGTCACAGGCATCCTGCTGTAGGTATTAGCTAAAAAATTTGTATTCTCAATCATTGTTAGTCCCGTAAAAAGTCTTCATACGCAATGGCTAAGCAAAAAAGGATGGTAACTATCCAGTATAATGCCTAAAATGAACGAAAACTACCGTACTGTAACTATTCAGCAGTGCCCCAGATGCAAGGAAGAGGCCTGCGAAGTGTGCTGCCTGCACATAAGCAGGCCGATGACACAGCAGATGGGGTGCTGCTGGATAGTTACAAAGGATGCAGCGCAATATAGCAGTAACTGGGCAGTTGGCAACTTTTGCGACGCCATCAATCATTAACGATCTCCGTTCCGACACCCTTGTCAGTAAAAAGCTCCAGCAGGATGGCATGTTCCTTTCTGCCGTCAATCACATGGGCCTTGGACACGCCTTTTTCCAGGGCCTTAATGCAGGATTTCAACTTAGGAATCATTCCGCCCTTGGCGGTTCCGTCTGTAAGGGCTTGCTGGGCCTGGCTGACCGTCAGGGAAGGAATCATTTCCTTTTCAGTTTCAGATACCTGCTTCATCACGCCGGTCACATCAGTCAACAGAATCAGTTTTTCCGCCTTCAACTCACCGGCAACCGCGCCGGCAACCAGGTCTGCATTGATGTTATAGGCCTGCCCATCCGGTCCGACGCCAACAGGTGCAATAACCGGAATAAAACCACCTCTCTGAAGGGCATCAAGCACTGCCACATTCACATGCTCCACCTTGCCAACCCTTCCGATATCGAGTATCTCAGGCGGCCTGTCATCGCCTGAATAACGGTAAACAGTCATCCTTTCCGCCTGAATCAGGTCTCCGTCCCTGCCTGAAAGGCCTACTGCTCTTCCTCCATAACGGTTGATAAGCCCTACGATCTCCTTGTTGACCGTGCCCACCAGGACCATTTCCACCACGCTCATGGTCTCGTCGTCAGTAACACGCTGGCCATCCACGAATGTGGACTTGACCCCCATGCGTTCCATGGTCATGTTGATCTGAGGTCCTCCGCCATGAACTATCACAGGATTTATGCCAACATACTTCATAAGCACTATATCCTGTGCAAACTGCCCCTTTAAAAGATCATCCACCATGGCATGCCCGCCATACTTGATCACCACGGTCTTTCCGGCAAACTGCCTGATGTACGGCAGCGCCTCTATTAAAATATGTGCTTGATATGACATATCTATTGTCCTTAAAAACTCAAAAAAATCATTTTTCTACAAAATAAACCTGCTCAAATCCTGATTGGTTATCACATCCTGAAGCCTCTGACGCACATACTCAGCCGTGATTTTTATTTCCTGCGGCCCGATATCCGGGGCCTCAAAAGAGACCTCCTCCAGAAGCCTCTCTATGACTGTATGGAGCCTCCTTGCGCCGATGTTTTCTGTCTGTTCATTGACATCAAAGGCCATCTTTGCTATTTCAGATATCGCGCCTTCGTCAAATGTAATGTTTATTCCCTCAGTCCCCATAAGGGCCTGATACTGGATTGTAAGGGCATTTTCAGGTTCGACCAGGATGCGTTTGAAATCCTCCTGGGTAAGGCCATCCAGTTCCACCCTGATCGGAAAACGCCCCTGAAGCTCTGGCAGCAGGTCAGATGGCTTGGCTATGTGAAATGCCCCACTTGCGATAAAAAGGATGTGATCCGTTTTTATCATGCCGTATTTGGTGCTGACCGTAGTGCCTTCCACGATAGGAAGCAGATCCCGCTGCACGCCTTCCCTTGAGACATCCGGGCTGCTGCCCCCCCCTCTTCCAGCCACCTTGTCTATCTCATCCAGAAAGACAATACCGAACTGCTCCACGAGGCTTACTGCTTTTTCCACAACCTTGTCCATATCAATCAATTTTGACATATTCTCCTGGACAAGAATCTTGATGGCATCAGTCACCTTCACCTTTCTTTTCTTGCTCTTTGCGCCCATTGAAAGGCTTGAAATCATCTCCTGAATGTTCTGCTGGATGTCTTCAAGCCCTGTTGCTGCAAAGACCTCCACCATTGGAGATGACGGCATACTGGCCTTGGGATTGACCTCCAGTTCCACTATTCTTTCATTCAGCTTGCCTTGCCTCAGCATCTCCCGAAATTTCTCACGAGTTGAAGAATAGCTTGGGCTTACACTGGTCTCATTGGAAATATCCTGCAGGTCTGGCCTTGGTTCATACTTTGGCTCAACCCTTGGTGGAAGCAGGATATCGAGCACCTGTTCCTCAGCCATTTCCTTTGCCTTTTCCTCAACATTTTTATGCTCCTCCTCCTTGACCATGTTCACAGCCAGATGAATGAGATCACGGACAATGGACTCGACATCCCTTCCGACATAACCCACCTCAGTAAATTTGGTGGCCTCAACCTTTATAAAAGGCGAACCTGCAAGTCTTGCGAGCCTGCGAGCTATTTCGGTCTTGCCAACCCCTGTGGGACCGATCATCAGGATGTTTTTGGGCGCTATCTCTTCTCTGAGAGGGCCTTGCACTTGCTGCCTGCGCCACCTGTTTCTCAGGGCTATGGCAACGGATTTCTTTGCCTTTGCCTGCCCCACGATATATTTGTCCAGCTCTCTGACAATCTCTCTGGGGGTAAGAGGCTTGACTATTTTCTCGGCAATTTCCTTTGATTGTTCTATCATATTTCTATGCTCTCTAACACTATGGATTCATTTGTATAAATGCAGATACCTGCTGCTATTTCAATAGATTTGGTTGCTATCGCCTTTGCGTCAAGGCTACTGTGCGCCTTGAGTGCCCTGGCTGCTGCAAGGGCGTAAGGTCCACCGGAACCAATGGCAAGTATGCCATCGTCAGGCTCTATCACATCTCCAGCCCCGGAAAGCAAGAGAGAGGTCTGCCTGTCTGCTGCAATCAACATTGCTTCAAGGCGCCTGAGCATCTTGTCTGTCCGCCAGTCCTTTGCAAGTTCCACTGCCGCGCGCATGAGATTGCCATTGTAGGACTCAAGCTTTTCCTCAAGCCTTGTAAACAGGGTAAATGCATCGGCTGTAGCCCCGGCAAAACCTGTGATTACCTTGTCATGAAAGAGACGCCTCGCCTTTCTGGCGCTGTGCTTGATTACGGTTGCACCAAGCGTGACCTGACCATCAGCAGCGATAGCCACGCCATGTTCATCCCTTACACAAATCACTGTAGTTCCCTCAAATGTAGTCATATTCCTCCAGCTTATCGGAAAGTCCCAAAAATTGCTATTTTTTGGAACTTCCTTTTCCATTTTCTTTGATGGTTTCCTGCAATTCCTCTTTAATA
>DYLC01000012.1 GCA_020722285.1 Desulfobulbus propionicus
CTGCACATGAGCAGGCCGATGACACAGCAGATGGGGTGCTGCTGGATAGTTACCAACGCTCTTAAAAATTCAATGGGATAATCCAATGGAAATAACCATATCTGTTCCTGGCTCCAAAAGTATCACGCAGCGGGCTATCGTAATAGCAAGCCTTGCTGATGGAGAAAGCACCCTGGATGGTTTCCTTGACAGTGAAGACACACGCCTTTTGCGAAGCGCCCTCTCCCAGCTTGGCATTGAAAGTATTGAACAAGGCAAAGCCCTTAAGATTCAGGGCAAAGCAGGATATTTTAGCCCTTGTAGCAAACCGCTTTTCATGGGTAACAACGGCACTGGCATCAGGCTGCTGGCGTCTTTGGTCGCGCTTGGAAATGGAAGTTATATCCTGACAGGAAGTGAGCGGATGAAGGAAAGGCCGATAGAACCTCTTCTTGATGCGCTGAGGAAATGGGATGTGGACTGCCACTGTCTTGAGGGACATGCTTCCCCGCCTGTTCAGATAACAGGAGGCGGACTTAAGGGAGGCGAGACTATATTGAGTGCAAATCTCAGCAGTCAGTTTCTCTCTTCTCTGCTGCTGGTTGCCCCATATTGCAGGGAGCCTGCTGTGATCAGGCTTAACGGAACCCTTGTGTCCAGGCCATATGTTTACATCACCCTCGCAGTCATGGGGGAGTTCGGCATAAATGTAACAATATCAAAAGAAGATAGCGATAAAGACATGTTCGTAGCGCCACAAGGCAGTTATCAGCCCAGGCGCTATCAGATAGAGGGCGATGCATCAAGCGCTTCCTATTTCTGGGCGGCAGCCGCAGTGACAGGAGCAAAGGTAACGGTTGCCAATATCCCCCAAAACCCGCTTCAGGGAGACGCCAGATTTGCAGATATTCTCGGTCTGATGGGATGCATGGTTGAAAGAAAAAAAGGCCAAGGGGTGTCAGTAACCGGCCCTGCGCGCGGCGAGTTAAAGTCAATTGATATTGACATGAAGTTCTGGCCTGATGTGGTGCCTACGCTTGCAGTGGTTGCTGCCTTTGCAAATGGCGCTACCCGCATAACGAATGTAGAGCATCTGCGCCTAAAGGAGACTGACCGTATCAGGGCTATTGCAACAGAACTGTCAAGGCTTGGGGTAGCAGTTGAAGAGTTAAAAGACGGACTTATTATCCATGGTGGCACACCTCTTCATTCAGGAGTGATTGAGACTTATGATGACCACAGGATCGCTATGGCATTTGCAGTGGCTGGGCTTTTTGTGCAAGGGCTTGAAATAAAAGAGCCTGAGTGCGTGAAAAAGTCGTTCCCCAATTTCTGGCAATTATGGGAAAATGTCAGGAAACAACTGACGTGAAGTTGTTTCTGATTGGATATCGCTGCACTGGAAAGACAACAGTGGGCAAGTTGATTGCACAACGGCTCAGGATTCACTTCTGCGACCTGGATGAGTTGATTGCAGAAAAACAGGGGATGAGCATTCAGGAGATAGTAGCCCGTTTTGGCTGGCCCTATTTCAGGACAGTTGAGAGAAAAACGCTTTTAGAGATTTCAGAGATTTCAGAGAACTTGGTGGTATCCTGTGGTGGTGGCGCGGTTTTACACAGAGATGCGTGGGAGAAGGTTCGAAAAAATGCAATTATTATCTGGCTTACTGCCTCTGTTGAGGTGATATTAAGACGAATGGGAGCTGATGAAAAAACAGCTCAAAGCAGGCCAGCTCTTTCAAACTGTGGCACACTGGAGGATGAAGTCAGGCTGACTTTGACAGAGCGGATGCCAATTTATCAAGAGACAGCACATCTTGCTGTTTCAACAGAGAACAGATCAGTTCTGGAAATTGCAGATGAGGTAGTCAATTACGCGCGTTGTCACCCGAACTGTCAGGCAGCGGAATTTTTAGGGAAAAACTGAGGGAAGGCTGTCTGCAACTGTCCAAGCACAAGTCTCATGGTCTGCTGCATGGCTGGGTCTGCTGCCGCTGATGTCCTGAGTCGTATAATATGCTGCCACTCTTCAATAGTGGCATGCACCATGATCTCTGTTTTACAGGAGTTTGGCAGCACATTTCTTGCTGCCTGGGGAGATGAAGTCTTTAGCAGTTCAAGATATTTTGCCTCTGTAAGCTCCATAGCCTCCTGCCATATTTGGTACTCAGGGGAACCCTTTTCGTAAAAACAAGGTTCAACAAAGGTAACCTCGCTGCCAAATTTGTCTTCACTGTAACGGCAATATCTCTGTGACTCCTGCAAGTAGGATGCAATTCGATGACGAACAAGCTCATGGGTCACAGCTCTGTTTGTTATGATGTTAAAAAGCACAGTGCGGTGACGTCGAAATACAAGCGGGGTCATGCCTTCCATATCCTGAACTGGAACCAACCTCACAGTTACGCCGTCCTGTTGTGGCCAGCCATGCTTTGGGGCAAGGTCTTCAAAAAGGCGAGGAAAATGTTCGGTCAGAACCCGCATGACTGCCTTGACAAGTTTCAGAGAAGGAAAAGCACGAGCAGCATCCCGAAAGGCCCTTGGATTAGCGGAGAGAAGAATGCACCCCTTATCCTCCGGATCCACGCGATCTACTGTGAAGAAACGAGGGATATTTTCCAAAAATCTCTGCAAAGGGGTATCGCTTGAGAGTTTAAGTTCAAGGTGAATCTGTGCCATTTCCAGTACAGACTCATGTCCTCGGGAGATAATTGCCTTGATAAAAGAATTGGCAGAGCCAGGTGCGATTTTGGCTTCACTCTTATAACAGACCCTGCCACATCGTTCAATCTGCTCTTCTATCTGATTGTGTTGGAAATAACTGTCAATCAGCTCGCATTCAGGTGAAATGACCTTCACATTGCTATCCTATTTCACTTATCAGATTTCTCATCATTGCATTCGCAACCAGGGCTGAAGGTACACTGTATGTGCCATTTTGAACCTGAGAGTTTAATGCCTGAATTTTAACAATTCTGTCTTTCTCAGACGCTGCATGGATTTCAGATGATTTAGACGCCTCGTTTTTAGATGTTCTTGAAGAGCTGTCAAGTGTCTTTGCTTCATCGGAAAACCTGACTGTATCCTGACCGGAGTTATTTTGTTGCGACTGACGCAAGGACGTATTTGTAGTTTGGTTAGAGACGCTGCTGTTCAATGCTGAGTTGTAATTGTACTTGTAAGCAGGCGTATTTGAGGTTAAGCTGTTTGTAATCATGTTTTTTGCTCCTCCACCAGTGTTTATACAGGCTGTATTTTTGTCTCTTGTAGTCTTGTAAGCCATTTTTACTCTTTCATAACATGTTAAAATTACTTTTTCAATGTAACGCTAAAAGGTTACAAAAAAATTATACTTATAAGCAGAAACGCTTATTTATTTTTTCGGCATTTGTTGAGGTTTACTTAACGACAAACGGAGAAGATTCTTTTTTCTCACAAAAATAAACCGCCAGGAATACGCAAATCACCACTAATCATCCAATCGAAACAACTCCTGCAAAACAGGCTGTAATGAACCACATCTGGTTTGCTCTTTTTTTGATATCAGTTATCGTGGCCCTGTTTAATGGTAACATAATCCAACTTGGAAAGGTCTCTTTTGAAACCGCCAAATCAGCCGTTGAGCTTGCAATTGGTTTTTCCGGCACCATGATCTTCTGGTTAGGGCTGGTTAGGGTTGCCGAAAAAGGCGGACTTATGAGCCTGACAGCAAAGGCAATACGGCCTGTAATGATTAGACTTTTCCCTGATGTGCCACACGATCACCCTGCTATGGCAGCAATGGCCATGAATCTGGCTGCGAATGTTTTAGGACTTGGAAATGCAGCCACCCCCCTTGGCATAAAAGCCATGATGCTTCTGAATAAGCTTAACCCCAAACCTGGTGAGGCCACAAATGCAATGTGTCTTTTTCTGACAATCAATACCTCTGGCGTTGCTGTTTTGCCCCTTGGGGTAATGGCATTGAGAGCTGCCTCCGGGGCAAACAACCCGTCATCAATACTGCTTCCAACGATTATCGCCACAACTTTTTCAACGCTGGCAGGCATTGTAGCGGCAAAGTTTTTTGAGAAAAAATATTCAAAATATTTTATATTAGATAAAGAAAATATTTCTAACAAAGAGATTGAAGATAACAAATCAAATCTGTTAAGCGATGATAATGCAGTCTATTCAAATAATCCATTGCTCTTTTATGCAATAATTATGGCAATGTTTGTTTCAGCGACCGCAGGTCTTGTGATGGGACACTGGAAAATTTCAAGCTTTTCAGATGTAATTGTACCTATTTTAGCCATTTCCTTTTTACTTTTCGGGTTTTATCGAGGAGTTCCTGTTTATGAGGCTGCTGTGGAAGGTGGCAAGGAGGGGTTTGAAGTTGCTGTAAAGTTGATGCCTTTTTTGGTAATGATACTGGTAGCTGTTGGATTTTTCAGGGAATCAGGGGCGTTTGAGATCGTAAGCCTTGCCATGAAACCTGTGACAGATTTTTTTGGGATTCCCATTGATGCCTTGTCTGTTGCTTGTATGAGGACGCTTTCCGGATCCGGCGCATTTGGGCTTGTAAGTGAGGTCACACAGCGCGCGCCGGACAGTTTTACTGCCTTTTTGGTTGGCACAATTCAGGGGTCTTCTGAGACAACTTTTTATGTCATGACTGTGTATTTTGGCGCAATTGGTGTAACAAGACTCAGATATGCTATTTTTTCAGCCCTGTGTGCTGATCTGGCAGGCTTTGTGGCTTCTGTGGTAGCTTGCAAGGCCTTGTGGCAGGGATAGTACATACAAGGGCCAGTTGACGGATTTTTTCAGCTCAGGTATCTTGCTGTTTTATGCTGAACAGCAGAAAAGAACAGTTCAAATGGGCGATTAGCTCAGCGGATAGAGCGTTGGCCTCCGGAGCCAAAGGTCGTGGGTTCGAGTCCCGCATCGCCCGCCATGTAAAATCAGTTAGTTACAACAAAATAACTCCACTGTGTACTTGTCAAAAACCGTCAGGCAAGTTATATGTAACATCTGTTTATTTCATCTGTGCCCGGGTGGCGGAACTGGTAGACGCAAGGGACTTAAAATCCCTCGAACCAAAAGTTCGTGTCGGTTCGATCCCGACCCCGGGCATTCTTCCAAGAAAAACAACAAGTTTTAAAACATACTCTGCATATTATCCTACCTGTAACGATAGTTGCACGCTAAATATAACGTAACTATCCAGTATAATGCCGAAAATGAACGAAAACCACCGTACTGTAACTATTCAGCAGTGCCCCAGATGCAAGGAAGAGGCCTGCGAAGTGTGCTGCCTGCACATGAGCAGGCCGATGACACAGCAGATGGGGTGCTGCTGGATAGTTACAATATAACTTGATTTCAATTGCGGGTAGTATTCATCCGTCATCAGGCCGTCTGTAGAGTACAATAGCTTTTCCATGAAAAAAATTAAAACCTACGAGGTAACAAGTGTTTGAAATCTTTGTAAGAACCCATTTTTCATCAGCCCATTATCTTCGAAACTATCCAGGCAAATGCGAGTTTTTGCATGGTCATAACTGGGAGGTCGAGGCTGCGGTCAAAACCGAAAAGCTTGATGCAATAGACGTTGGTCTTGACTTTAAGGAGTTTAAAAAAGCCCTTTTTGTGATCATGGAAGAGCTTGATCACAAAAATCTCAATGAGCATCCTGCTTTTGCCAACTGCAACCCTTCCTCTGAGAAGCTTGCACAGTATATTTTCGGGCGTCTGAAAGAGGAGTTGCAAACTAACCCCAATGTCAGCGTTTCACGTGTGCTGATAATGGAAACGCCAGGCTGCGGCGTTGTTTACACAGAGTAACCAACGTTTTCATGTCCCTTTTTGTAACAGAGACCTTCTCAAGCCTTCAAGGAGAAGGCGCGCATCAGGGTATGCCATGCTTTTTTATTCGCCTGTCAGGTTGCAACCTTCGATGTAGCTACTGCGATTCCGATTACGCATGGAAAGAGGGCGAAAGCTGTACTGCCATGGAGTTGATTGACATGTGGCAAAAAAGTGGCATTGAACTTGTGCAGGTTACAGGTGGCGAGCCACTTCTTCAGCCTGAAAGCCTTGGGCTTATGCAGCATTTGCTGCAAAAGGGCGCAACGGTTTTGCTTGAGACCAATGGCAGCCTTTCTTTGGCAGATGTGCCTAAACAGGTCATCAAAATTGTGGACAGAAAGACGCCAGGAAGCCACATGGAGCAGGGGTGGATGGAGGAAAACCTGCGATTTCTTACCCAAAAGGATCAGGTTAAGTTTGTGATAACAGACAGGACAGATTATTGTTGGGCAAGGCAGTGGATTGCACAAAAATGCCTTGCCTCTTTTACACAAGCGCTTTTCTCCCCTGCATGGGGCAGTATTGAACCAGTAGAGCTTGCAAGTTGGGTGGTGGAAGATAGGCTACCCGTGCGTTTTCAGCTTCAACTTCACAAGATATTGTGGGGGGAGCGGCGTGGGGTGTAAGTTATTAACAAAAATCAAAAAAAGAGGAAAAAATGCACAAAAAACTCACCAAAATGATCTGTGTGGCTGCTCCTTTTGTGGCAGCTTCTTGTTTACTGTTTGGTTGCGAGCCGCAACCTCCAAAGGCAGAGACTGCAAAGACAAGCGCCTCAGCCAAGCCTGCGAAGCAAAGCGCTGGTTCTGGCGTCATCTCGGGGGTCGTTGCTGAGACCATGAACAGTGGCGGCTACACCTATGTGCTTGTTGAAAAGGCAGGAGCGCCAACCTGGGTGGCCATTCCGGAAACTACAGTTGCTAAGGGCCAGGAGATCAGTCTGGCGCAAGGGATGGTGATGAAAAATTTTACAAGCACGACCCTGAACAGGACATTCGATGCTATTGTTTTTTCCCCTGGCCTTGCCGGAGCTGACGCGAAGGCAGACACACAGCAGGCAGGTCCTTCGATGATGGCCAAGGGAGCAATGTCCTCCATGCACGGTTCCGGCGGGGCAACCGCAGCCATTGATTTTACGCAGATCAAGGTTGAAAAGGCTGTGGGCGAAAACGCCTTTACTGTTGCAGAGCTTCATGCAAAACACAAAGAGCTTGCAGGAAAGACAGTTGTGATCAAGGGTGTTGTGGTTAAGGTGCTAAACAACATCATGCAAAGAAGCTGGATACACGTTCAGGATGGCACAGGGAGCCTTGATGACAACAGCTTTGACCTGACAGTCACAAGCGATATCAGCCCTGAGGTAGGCAAAACCGTGCTTGTGGAGGGTGTGGTCGGCTCTGAAAGGGACTTTGGAGCTGGCTATCGCTATGACGTAATTCTGGAGCAGGCGGTTTTCAAATAAAATAGATGTGTTTTGCCCTGAAGAAATCACCTCGCAAGAAGCTGCCGGTTTGGCCTATGTGTCCGAGAATGTGCGCCGGCAGTAGATATTTTGCCTTTTTTTTGGGTATCATATCAATCACTGCGTTCTTTAGTTCAATGAGAGGGGTTTCTTCAGGGGCTGAGTTATCCACGGCCATTGTCGTGGCATCCGAGATCAAGCCATATCTTCAGGCAATGGAGGGCATCCGTTCCTCCTTTGCCTCCTCTCCTTACATCTACCACATGGAGAGCAATCCAAAACTTGTAGCCAAACGCATTGGAGAGGCTCAACATGATGTGGTGTTTGCCGTTGGCCCTGAGGCTGCAAGCATAGTCTGGTCGCACGCCAGTGATTCAACCAGGAAAATCGTCCTGATGGTTTTAGATCCCATCAGGATAACAAATGTGCAGGTCTGCGGAGTGGACATGCGAGTGCCAATGGCTCAACAACTGGCAGCGATTGAGAAAAATCTCGGCAAGGGCAGGGTCATTGGCATACTGTATTCACCATCAGAGAATGAGGCTGTTATAAAAGAGGCTATGGAGGCAGTGCAAACTTTGGATGTGCAGGTTGTAGGACTGCCTGTCTGCAGTTCTTCCGATGCAGTTTCCGTGCTTCGCAAGGCCCGTGTTCAAATTGACACCTTGCTTTTCATTCCTGATTCGCAGGTTATTGTCTCTGAGACAGTAGTTGCTTACTTAGTAAAAGAGGCATTTCTTTCAGGGTTGTTTGTAGTGGGCTATAATCAGTTTTTTCTTGAGGCAGGGGCAAGCCTGGCCTTTTGCTTGGATTACTACAAAACAGGACAGGTGGCAGCGGAACTTGCCAGAGAGACAGCTTCCTCCAAAAGCTGTAAACTTGCGGCCCCGCCCTACGAGGTCAGGAGAAATCAAAAGGCCATTGAGTTGATTCAAAGAGGTGTACAATGAGACTTGACAGCCTCAGTTTGAATCAACGATTAGTTATTGCCGTACTCTTTCTCACCTGCACGACAACGGTTACGCTCGGATATGTGGCAGCAAGACTTTCAGAGGATTTTTTGAGGGAGCAGTTCAGGGAACGCATGGACTTTTTGGCGAAATACCTGTCTCTCAATGCTGAAATTGCCTTTTTACTTGAAGACAAGGAGGCCCTTTCGAGGCTTGGCCAGAACCTGCTTGCTGAAAAAGATGTGGTGTCAGTCAGTTTTCTTGACAGCAATGACGAGGTGCTTTTCACAATTGGCCAGAAGGGTTCTGAAACATTCGGAATGCTGGACAAGAGCATCGCAAATGTAAAGATAGGTGGGTCTGAAGAAAATCTTCCGTTTTTGTCTGCTGAAAAAAGGAATAAACTCCTCGGCAAGGTGGAGATTGTTCATTCATCAATAGGAATAGAAAACTACCTTGCCAAACTGAGGGTGCTGTATGCTGTCGCGACGATAGCCCTTTCATTTCTTGGCGTTGGTTGCTTCTGGTTTTTTGCCAGATCGCTGGCTTCTCCACTTAAGGAGCTTGCTGTGGCAGTTGACAAGGTGACTGAAGGCAATCTTGATTCAAGCGTGGATGGTGGCAACCTGCCGGAAACTAAGCTGCTGGCTGAGAGGTTCAACCAGATGGTTGTGGCGCTGGCTGAGAGCAGAAGAAATCTTGAAGAGACCTACCAGGACATGTTGCAACAAAGGGCAATGGCTGAGATTGGTCACTTTGCATTTACAGTCGCACACGAGATAAAAAATCCCCTTGGCATCATCAAAGGCTCTCTGGACATCCTTAAAAAGCCTGATGTTAACGATGAGATAAAAACAACCATGCTCTCCTATGTAGAGGAAGAAGTAGCGCGGCTGAACAGGCTTATCCAGGACTTTTTAAGCTATGCAAGACCAAGAAAGCCTGTTTTTTCAAGCCTTGACATCTGCGCCCTGCTTGAAGATGTGGCTGCCAAGGCCAGAGTCGAATGGGAAGCAAGGGGCATCACTATAAACCTTGAGCTTCCCGGCGCTGCCTGCTACCTCAAGGGGGACAGGGATATGTTGACACAGGTCTTTCTGAATCTGATAAAAAATGCCTGTGAAGCCTGTGAAAATGAAGGGACAGGCGCAGTAGGAATCCTGCTGCAACAAAGCAAGGAGGCATGGAGGATCAGCATTTCGGACACAGGCGAGGGTCTGTCGGATGAGGCTAAACTCAAGGCCTTTTCACCATTTTTCACCACCAAGGCCAAAGGCAGCGGCCTTGGGCTTGCATTTGTGGAACAAGCGATAAAAAATCACAAAGGCGTCTTGAGCTTTGAGGATAATGAGCCCAAAGGCGCTGTTTTCACAGTTGAAATACCCATGGAGTAGCACCAATGGCACATATACTTATAGTTGATGACGAACCAAAACTCAGACACATCCTTCGCGTCATGTTGACACTGAAAGGGTACCACGTGGACGAGGCCGGGGATGGGGAAGAGGCGTTGGAGAAACTCTCCACCACCCCCTATGATCTCGTAATCTCAGACATAAAAATGCCGAGACTTGATGGTTTCAGTCTGCTTGCAAGGATCAAGGCAATGGAACTGCCATGTCCTGTTGTATTCATCACGGCATTTGCCACGGTAGATACAGCAGTGGAGGCGCTCAAGCACGGAGCTGTTGACTTCATAACCAAGCCATTTGAAGAAGAACGCATACTTCTGACAATAGAAAAGGCGGTTGGCATAGGAAAAATAATCAATGAAAACAAGCAGCTGAAAGAAGAGTTGGCCAGAACTGATACATCTGATGACCCTGTTATTGTTTCGTCCAAAATGATCAAGCTCCTTGAGATGGCAAGGAAAGTGGCGCTTAAACCAGACACGACAGTGATGATCACTGGCGAATCCGGCGTTGGGAAAGAGGTGGTTGCCAGATTCATACACAGGCACAGCCAGCGTTCAAATGCCAGATTCGTGCCTGTAAACTGTGCTGCCATCAGCGAGAGCTTAGTGGAAAGCATATTATTTGGCCATGAAAGAGGGGCTTTTACCGGCGCAGACAAGAAAAAAATGGGTTTTTTTGAATATGCATCTGGCGGCACACTTATGCTCGATGAGGTGGGAGACCTGCCGGAGGCTGCTCAGGCAAAGCTTTTAAGGGCATTGCAGGAAAAAATCATACAGAGAGTCGGTGGTAATGAAGAAATCAAAGTGGATGTACGTCTGATATGCGCCACCAACAGGGATTTAAAAAAAATGGTGGATGAAGGACGTTTCCGCGAGGATCTCTACTACAGAATAAATGTTTTTCCCCTTGAAGTACCTCCTCTCAGGGAACGAAAAGAGGATATCGTGCCCCTTGCCGAGTATTTCATCAAAAAATTCAGGCTAAAAACAACGCAGGATCCAAAACAAACCGATCTTCTGACGAATGGCGCAAAAAGAATCCTCATGGAACACAAATGGCCAGGCAACATCAGGGAGCTTTCGAATGCAGTGGAGAGGGCTGTGATTCTTGCAGGAGATGCAATTGTCTCATCAGATGATCTGGCATTTCTAAAGCCGGGTATAGTTGAAGGCATCAAGCCCGGGTTGATTGCCCTGCCAACGGACGGAATTGATCTGGAAGAGCTTGAAAAAGATCTAATACGTCAGGCCATAGCGGCCACGAACGACAATGTCTGCGCTGCTGCAAGGCTTCTGGGTCTTACCCGTTCAAAGCTCAGGACAAGGGTGAAACAATTGGAGGAGGACGAGAACACAAGGTGAAAAGACTTGGCTGCCTGATAATTGCTGCTCAGGCCCTATCAGCCATCCTTTGCCCCATTGTCAGGGCAGACGACCCGCTTACCCCATTGATGTTCGTTGGGGAGGACATCTCTGTGCTCACAAGCGCATCCAGAAGGGCAGAGAGCCCTTCTGATGCCCCTGCAGTAGCAGAGGTTTACACAAATGTTGACCTGAAAGAGCTTGGAATAACGACCCTTGGCGAGGCATTGAGCTATGTAAGCGGTATATACACATCTCCAATTCCACAAGGCTCAATCCCATACTTAAGAGGTGTGCCGGACGGAATCCTGTTTCTCTACGACTCAGTGCCTCTTACCTCCGATGGCACCAAAAACATCCGGCCGTTGAATGAAGAGATGTCTCTGTCTTTTATAAAAAGGATAGAGGTAATCAAGGGGCCAGCATCTGTCTTGTGGGGGCCTGACGCATTTTCAGGTATTGTAAATATCGTGCCGTTTTCCGGCAGAGATATTGAAGGGGCCGGCGCTGAGATTTCCCTGAAGATTCCTGACACAGGCGCTTATGCCAGCGCTTATGCAGGGAAAAACGAGGGCACATGGGAGGCATTTCTGGCTGGCTCTTCCACAACCCAAAAGGCATGGGATGAGGATTACAATGTAGTCAGGATCGCAGGCGAAGACCAGAAGCCAGCACCAGTATCTGAACGGTATGGCCACAAAACCCTGTCAACTTCTGACTATCAGGAGGGTTTTGCAAGCCTTTCTCTACAGGACAAATTCCGCATCTCAGGCAGATGGGCTGAAGGAGAAAGGCTGTCAGTCATGAAAGACAGCGAATCAGGACTTTCATGGCAAACCAATAACCAGTCACCTTTCAGCTACTTGCGGCTTGAGGCGCAACATAACCTCAGAGAGACCAATATCAAACTGAACACATACTACAGTGAACAGACCAGCACGGAGCAGGAGGTTGACCTGCCTGAATGGTCAACTAAAAACAGGATATTTTATGCAGAAGGCCTTATCGAAAAAGATATCTGGCGCAACCTTGGGATATTAAGCGCTGGCATTTCATATCGGTACAACGAGGCCACAGGGGCTGTGCTTCGAAGGATGTTCGTCCTGGATTTTCTCAGGGCTGACAACATCTTTTTTATCCCGAAGATTACGGCTAATGACTATACAACAGAGCTGTTTTCGGGTTTTGTTCAGCTCAGACGCCATTGGGAGGCGTATGATTTCTGGGCAAGCCTGAGGGTGGACGACCACAGTCAATATGACGTGACCATCAGCCACAACGCAGGCATGAGGTGGAAACCATCCAATCTTCTGCAATTAAAGCTTGTCTATGGCTCTGCCTACAGGACACCTTATAACATGCAGCTTTTGGGCAGATATGACCTTGAGCCGGAGCTTGCCCAGAATCTGTCTCTTGAAATGTGCTACAAGCCCTCCGCCAGGATGAATCTTACCCTTACACCATTTTGGACAGGCCTTGAAAATCACATCCAGCAGGATCCTTATGCCGGTCTTTCAAGCCTGGGTTCACAGGACATTTATGGCATTGAACTGTCCGGCTCTTACAAGCCAGACAAAAGGATAAGCTTATGGGCGAACGGCACCTTCTTTGAAACAACAGGGGATGAGGCAAAGTACTCAACTATTATCAAGGTCTTTGATAATGGACAATGGATTGATATGCCCTATGAAACCTGGCATGTTCCCTACGACACCGGACCAGTTTTTTTTGCCAATGCAGGTTTGATCTGGCGCCCAAGAAAGGATCTGTCCATGTCTTTCTCTGCCCATTACAACCATGATCACAGCTTTTATTTCAACAAAGGCACAGAAGAACTTGAAATCGGCAGGCGCTGGCTATTCGATGTCACAGTACGTATGAATGACGTATGGACAAAAGGCCTTGAGATTACCGGGTCAGTCAAGAATCTATTTGATGAAGAGTATGCAGTGCCTGGCCCGGCTGGCGCTCTTAACGGTCCTCCACTGGCGGCTTACCTTGGCATGACCTTCAGATATTAGGAAAAATAACAGACAAACAATATGAATTTTGTGGATGAAGTTGAGATCACAGTGGAGTCAGGTGACGGTGGCGCAGGCTGCGTAAGCTTTCGCAGGGAAGCCCGTGTTCCCAAAGGTGGCCCTGATGGGGGAGATGGAGGAAGGGGGGGTGACATAGTGTTCAAAGCCACTGCCAACCTCAATACCCTTTATCATTTCCGTAAGGCACGGATTTTCAAGTCTGAAAACGGAAAAGGTGGCCAGGGTACTAATAAAACAGGGAAATCTGGCAGGGAAACCGTCATAAATGTGCCTGTCGGCACGATCTTTTTCGACGCTGAAACAGGTCTTCAGCTTGCAGACCTTACAGAAAAGGAAGCGACATGGACAGCAGCAAAGGGCGGACGCGGCGGGCTTGGAAACGCAAGATTTGCCACTTCTGTCAGGCAAGCGCCAAGATTTGCCCAGCCTGGTGAAAAAGGGGAGCGAAGACGGCTGCTCCTGGAGTTAAAACTTCTGGCTGATGTGGGGCTTGTAGGAAAACCCAATGCAGGTAAATCCACTTTCCTGTCTAAAATTTCATCTGCCAGGCCTAAAATTGCGGACTATCCATTTACCACCCTTGTTCCACAACTTGGCGTTGTGGAACTTTCCGACGAAAGAACGCTGGTGGTCGCAGACATACCGGGACTGATTGAAGGCGCTCACGAAGGCATCGGAATGGGCATTGAATTCCTGCGGCATATTGAAAGAACAGGAACTCTCCTGTTTGTTATTGATGCAAACTCAGACGATCCTTTTGCCGATTATCAGGCTATAAAGGATGAGCTGTACCATTACAAAGAGCAACTGCTTGACAAGAAATCTGTTATCGCCCTGAATAAAAAGGACATGCTGGATGATGACAGGCAGGATGAGCTTTTAATGGAATTTAAACAGACAGGGCTTGCAGTCCATGCCATCTCTGCCCTCACTGGCGAAGGTTTAACTGTTTTACTTGAGGAGGTTTATGGACAGATTCACTGTTCTGAGTAGCGCCAAGCGTATAGTCATCAAGGTCGGCAGCGCTGTACTCACAGATGAAGCAGGCCTGAATTACCGGATAATTGAAGAGCTTTCTGCCCAGATAGCCCGACTTGTGAAGGAAGGCAGGGAGATTGCCTTAGTCTCGTCAGGGGCTGTTGCAGCAGGAAGGGGCAAACTGCCGCAACATGCCCAGTCTAAAACGGTTCAGGAAAAGCAGGCTCTCGCGGCAGTTGGCCAGGGCAGACTTATGCATGCTTATGAGGAGGCTTTTGACAGATTCGGCATCACAGTTGCCCAGGTTCTGCTCACGCGGGATGGTATCATAGCCAGGAATCGCTATTTGAATGCAAAAAATACACTTTTAACCCTGTTAGACTGGAATATTCTGCCTATTATCAACGAAAACGATACTGTTGCCACTGAAGAACTTCAATTTACGGACAATGACGCACTTTCAGTAATCATGCTGAATCTGGTGGAGGCAGAGCTTTTCGTATGCCTCAGTGACACAGACGGCCTTTACAACAAGGATCCAAGGGAGTATCCGGATGCAGCGCTTGTCGCAGAGGTAACAAAAGTGGATGAAGCCATCATGTCTATGGCAGGTCAAGGGGCTGGCAGGGCTGGACGGGGGGGGATGAGGTCAAAACTACGCTCAGCCCAAATGACCACCTCATGCGGGCTACCGATGCTCCTTGCAGGTGGCAGGACGCCTGACATTTTAACGAGAATCTTCAAGGGAGAGAAGCTTGGCACCTTCTTTCATGCAGATAAAAAAAGGACTTTTTATGGCAAAAAACCATGGATAGCCTTTGCCTTAAACCCAGAGAAATCGTTAATTTTAGATGCTGGAGCAGTCAATGCAGTTACTCAAAAAAATAAAAGTCTCCTTGCTGTGGGCATAAAGGCAGTGCTTGGAGAGTTTGAGGCACAGACATGCGTCAGCCTAAGGGATGAAAACGGGACTGAGGTGGCAATAGGAATCACGAATTATCCATCTGATGAGCTTAAAAAGATTATAGGATGCAAAAGCTCTGACATCTGCGAACTGCTTGGCTATGATGGCAGGAAAGAGGTGATACACAGGGATGATATGGCGGTATGGCCGAAATAACGTCAAAGCGTTCTGCAGGGAAATTCCCACAATTGCTCTCTTGCCTGATAGCAGCGTTATTCGTCAACAAATGACACTGCTATCAGGCGCAAGCTTTAGCTTTCCAAGCTCTGCGAAGCAGAGTGAAGGACAAAGGTCATTGTCAGAACCTCCCTTGATTTTTCAAAACACCATGTATATTATCCCACGTTTATGACAAAACAAACCGATTCAAACAATTCACAAAACACAACCAGTCAGGCTGGACAGCCAGACCATTTAACCCCTTGGAACAAAGTGGTATGGGAATATGCCCAGGCTATTATAATTGCCCTTTTGCTGGCAATGGTCATCCGTACCTTTGTTATCCAGGCATTCAAGATACCATCAGGGTCAATGTTGCAGACGCTTCAGATAGGTGACCATATTTTCGTCAACAAGTTTATTTACGGGATAAAAAATCCTTTCACAAAGACAACATGGATCGAGGGCAGTTCGCCTAAAGCAGGGGATGTTATAGTGTTTATCTATCCTGAAGACAAAAGCAAGGATTTCATCAAGAGGGTGATAGCGGTAGCGGGTGACAAGGTGGAGATAAAAAACAAGGAGGTCTTTGTCAACGGCAAGAGATTTATTGATCCGGAAAGTGGCCAGCATATTGATCCGCGCATTATCCCAAAAGGCATAAGCCCTCGGGATAATTATGGGCCTGTGACCGTGCCTGAAAACAACCTGTTTGTCATGGGAGACAATCGCGATCACAGCCATGACAGCCGATTCTGGGGATTTGTTCCTGTACAGGAGGTCAAAGGCAAGGCCGTCATAATTTACTGGTCATGGGACTCCGATCGTTTCATGCCAAGATTTGGCAGGATCGGGCAGCTTATCAAATAATGTTTGATATTCTCGTAAAAAGTCATAATACACAATGGCTAAACAAAAATCATCAAATGCAAAGCGCGCAATCACTGAGGAATGAGGTGTACTTCCTGTACACCTCAGTGATGACGGATGCAGCGCAATATAGCAGCAGTTGGGCAGTTGGCGCATATTTTTGAGGGGGTTCACCAGAAGGCCTGCCTTAGCGTCTCCAAACGCAACAAGGCGAGCGATAAACAGCCATTGGGCAGGGTAAGTCCTGGAACCACCCCGTAGTTTTTTTGTATTGCCGCCTGATTATTATTGTCAGAAAAATACTTTTACTGTAAAAATTAGTAGTGCTTGCTTTGTAACGCCTGAGGGGAAAGGATATTTTATGGCTAAAATAGACGCATTTTTCAAACTGATGAATGAGCAGGGCGCTTCTGACCTCCACGTCACCTCCAACTCTCCACCTATTCTGCGCATACGTGGAGAAATGGTAAGAGTAAAGTATAAAACGCTTGAAAATGACGAACTGAAGGCCATGCTCTATGAGATTGCCCCTGAAAACAAGATAAAAGAGTTTGAAGAGAAGGGTGATATGGATTTTGGTTATGAAATCCCTGGCCTTGCCCGTTACCGTTGTAACTTTTTTAATCAAAAATATGGCGTAGGCGCAGTCTTCCGCGAAATTCCAAGCAAGATACTTTCAGCAGACCAGCTTGGGCTTCCTAACGTAATTACAAAGATGTCCATGCTTCCAAGAGGACTTGTGCTTGTGACAGGACCCACAGGAAGTGGCAAGTCCACCACGCTGGCAGCTATGGTGGACTACTGCAATCAGCAGCGCAAGGATCATATCATCACCATTGAAGACCCAATAGAATTTGTCCATGAAAACAAGGGCTGCCTTGTAAACCACAGAGAGGTCGGCACACACACCAAGTCCTTCAGCGCCGCTCTCAGAGGCGCCCTTCGTGAAGACCCTGACATCATACTTGTTGGCGAGCTTCGAGACTTGGAAACAGTCATGCTGGCTATGGAAGCCGCCATGACAGGACACTTGGTCATGGGAACACTGCACACAATCAGCGCCGCCAAGACAGTGGACAGGGTCATTGAGATATTCCCTACAAGCCAACAGGCACAGGTGCGCTCAACCTTGGCTGATGCCCTGAGAGGAGTCGTATCACAGACAATGTTCAAGCGTGTGGACATTAAAGGCAGGGTGGTGGCATTTGAAATACTTGTGGCAACGCCTGCTGTGCGTAACCTTATAAGGGAGGCAAAAACCTATCAGATTCCATCTGCCATGCAGACAGGTAAAAAATATGGAATGCAGACCCTGGATGACGCTATCATGGAGCTTTTGCAGACAGGCAAGATTGATCCTGACGAGGCATACGCAAAATGTGTTGACAAAGCCAAATTTAAACCTTATGCGAGAAGCGCTGCCCAAGACTTTACGGAGGCAGGGTAATGAAGCGTTCTGATCTTGACAGGATCATCTGGGAGATGCTCAAGGCCTACCCGCGCATCTCGGATCTGAACTTCACTGTTGGAAGGCCATTGCAGGTGGCTACAGATGGTCGGCTGAAGGCCGTTCCATTTGCCCTTGACACACAGACTTTGACCCCATTTCAGACAGAGCAGATTGCATTCAACATAATAGGTGACAACAGGCGCCTCCTGACAGATCTCGCCAGAACAGGCTCCTGCGATTTATCTTATGCGCTTCCTGCCGGCCCTCGTTTTCGTGTTAACATCTTTTTGCAGCGCGCCTCATTCAGCATTGTAATGCGACAACTCTCGAACCAGGTGCCCACTATTGATGATCTGAGGCTGCCAGAAAGCTTCAAGCTGATGGCAAAGGAAAAAAACGGAATTGTTTTTTTTACAGGGGCCACAGGAACAGGAAAAACAACATCTCTTGCGGCTATACTTGATTTCATTAACAACACTGACGAGATTCACATCGTGACTCTTGAAGATCCTATCGAATTTGTTCATAAACACAAAAAATCCACCTTTAATCAAAGGGAAATGGGCAGGGATTTCGACAGATTTTCAAGCGGATTGAGGGCCGCCCTGAGGCAGGCGCCTCAGGTAATCCTCGTTGGAGAAATACGAGACAGGGAAACCATTGAGATCGCCATGAACGCGGCAGAAACAGGCCATCTTGTCTTCAGCACCCTTCACACAGTGAGCGCAGCCCATACAATAAACCGTGTCATAGGCATGTTTGACAAAGACGAAGAAAGACAGGCCAGAGAACGCCTTGCAGCCACTATCAAATGGAACGTGGGCCAGAGACTGCTTCCCAAAGTCGGAGGCGGGCGCGTGGCTATTTTTGATATAATGTTCAATAATATGCGCGTAACTGATTCCATACTTAATGGAGAATCTGAAGGAAAAACCTTCTATGACATCATGGATCAGGGTCAGGCATATAATATGTGGACTTTTGACCAGAATATCCTTAAAATTTTTGCTGAAGGCGCAATTTCGGAGGACACTGCCATGACCTATGCAAGCAGCAAGGCAAAGGTACGCCAGGGTATAGACTACATCAAGAGCCAGAAAGGCGAAAAAACTTACGATCTGAAAGGGTTGACACTTGAGGACAGCTTTGACAGTTTTCAGGCCATGAAGAAATACTGAGGCGATTGACATGGAAATACAATGCCATAATTGTGGACAAAAATACAGGATTGATGATTCAAAGATACCTGAGCAGGGCATTTTCACTGTTGAATGCAAAAAATGTCTGGAAAAAATACGTGTAGATGCCCAGTATGCGCAACAAAATATCACATCAGAAAAAGGCTATACGCCCATAGCACAGGAAGCAGCAGAAAACCGGCACATTATGGAAACATTTATTCCCGGCATCAAGACATCGCTGCTGGCAGGCACAGACGAGTTGGCTCTGGACAAAATCACACAGACCCTGATCTCCATGGAATATGAGACAAGACGTGTAGCAAGCAGGGATGAGATGCTTACTCGATTTAGCTTTCATAAATATGATATGCTTATTCTATGTCAGGCAGGGGATAAGCCCGACGCATCACTCATGTCAATAAACAGCGCATTGAACAGTCTGCCCCCAGAAAACCGGCGCAACATGTTTGTTGCATGGCTTTTCAGAGGCGCAGATTATCATGACACCATGAAAGCATTTACGCTTAGCGTTGACATAATCTTGAATGTTGATGATGTCGGCAGGCTCAGGGAATTGATCCCTATTGTGCTAGATGCAAAACACAAACGATACAGTTTATTAAATGATTGCGCTGAAAAACTTGGAGAATATCGTCTTTTTTAATATGGAATTTTCAATAGGGAGATTCCAAGTCCTAACTAAAGCCGGAGCATAACATGAAAATCGGAAAGCCAGATAAGTGGCTTGTGTCTTTTACAATACTGTTCGCGTGTGTAAGCCTTGGTGTATTTCACACCCAACACAATGAAGTTTCAGCCAAAGAATCGAGCACCTATGAAACACTCAAGATATTCGCCTCAGTTCTGGACCTCATTCAACGGGATTATGTTGAAACAGTGGAACCCCAGAAGATAATCGAAGGCGCCATACAGGGCATGCTGAATGCCCTTGACCCGCATTCCTCTTATATGAAGCCCGATGAATACAAGGAACTTCAGGTAGAGACAAAAGGAAGTTTTTCCGGCATCGGCATAGAGATTTCCCAGAAAGAAGGTGTTCTTACCGTAGTCTCGCCCATTGAGGGAACTCCTGCTGACAAGGCAGGGCTCAAGCCAAATGACAAGATCATAAAGATCGGAGACAAAAGCACCAAGGACATGACGCTCACAGAGGCAGTAAAGCTTCTTCGTGGGCCAAAAGGCACAGAGGTGTCTATCTCTATTTTTCGGGACGGCTTGACTGAACTCAAAGAAATAACCCTTAAAAGGGATGTGATCCCTATTAAAAGTGTCAGATTTGAAAGGCTTGAAGATGGGTATGGCTACATCCGCATCAGTAACTTCCTGACAAAAACCATAGATGACTTCAAGGCTGCATTGGCTGCGCTCGAAGAACAGGGAGACATTAAAGGGTTGATACTGGATATGAGGAATAATCCTGGGGGGCTTCTGGAACAGGCTGTCAAGATATCAGATGAATTTTTAGATGAAGGACTGGTGGTCTATACAGATGGCAGAGTTGAAAATCAGCGGATGAAGTTCATGGCTTATCCAAATGGGCAGAAAAATCATTACCCCATTGTTGTGCTTGTCAACGAAGGCAGCGCAAGCGCGTCTGAAATTGTGGCTGGCGCATTGCAGGATCATAAAAAGGCCATTGTCATAGGAACCCAGACATTCGGCAAAGGCTCTGTGCAGACAGTTATCCCTCTGCCTGACGGCTCTGCTGTAAGACTTACAACTGCCCGCTACTACACGCCAAATGGACGCTCTATCCAGGCAAAGGGTATTACCCCTGACATTATTGTGCCTTTTGTGGCTGAAGATATAGAGAAAAAAGAAAAAAAGAGCAAATTTCCCAGGCTGAAAGAAAGCGATCTGGAGAGGCATTTGGATGCTGTGCCTGCCAAGCAGGATGATAAGATCAAGCAATTGCAAGAAAAACAAGATAGTGGACAGGAAGATAGCAAGCAAAAAAATAAAAAAGACAATGGCAAGGGAGATGAGGCTTCAGGCAGTGAAAATGGCAAAAAATTCGTAATGGACAACCAGATTGAGGAGGCTGTAAGGGTCTTAAAGGCCTGGGGGCTGATCTCTGCCTTGAATAACAAAAAATAAAAAATTGCTACACTGGAACCTGTTTTATGATACGTTCCTGCTCAAAAATATACCTTTCAAGCAAAAACAGCTTGCCTGTCTGGTGCAGAAATCTGATAGCAAGGAATGTGATCATGTCTTTGCCCTGTTTTTCTTTTTTGATACGTATGATTTCACCTTCAGAAACGTCAATATCAGGCCACTTGTGTCCATCTCGTAAAAAAAGTGTGAGGATGATACTTTTAATGAGGTCACCTTGTTTAATTGAGACATTTTCCTTTTTGTTTAACTTCACCCATGCTCCACCAAAACTTATGTCTATCAGAAACCCATGGATGCGAATGTCCTCATATTGAAAAGAAATTTCGGATTTTATACCAGCAGTCACCCTGAAATGTTCACGTCTCTGAGTTTTTCCAATCAAGGTTGGAAAAGAAAACATCATGAAATCTTTTCGGTTTGAAAGGAAAACAGTTTCAAAAAAACACCACTCCCCTGTCTTGTCATCCATGTATATAAGATGGACAGTGCCACGTTGTTCTTCAAGTTTGCTTTCAGCGCCATTGATGAAAATTTTTTCCTCATCAAAATCCTGAACAAGTCTTTGGCGTGAAACGAAATTGTGTGTTTTAATAATTACGAATATCCGTTGTGCTATGACGCGTTCGAGTTCAGACGCTATTATCTCTTTGTTTTTTGTCACCTTTGTTTTTGAATCGCGTTGCACCCATTGATGCTGTATTTTGTCTATTTTTTGAAAGAAAAAAGTCATGAGCCGTATTTGTTTAAAAAAAATTGAATTATAATCGTAACTATCCAGCAGCACCCCATCTGCTGTGTCATCGGCCTGCTCATGTGCAGGCAGCACACTTCGCAGGCCTCTTCCTTGCATCTGGGGCACTGCTGAATAGTTACAGTACGGTGGTTTTCGTTCGTTTTTGGCATTATACTGGATAGTTACTTATAATCACCATAAAATAAACAATATATTCTTGCAAGGAGTCAAAAGTGCCCTACAGGATTGAAGTGGCCATCAGGTCAGACCTCACAGACAGCCTCGGAAACAGAATTTGTAAAAAAATAAAAAATGATCTTGGCTTGGAGTTAAATCAAGTAAAAACAGTCAAGGTTTATCTGATAGAAGCAGTTCTGGAACAGGATCAGCTTGAACAGGCTGCTGGCAGCCTGTTGTCTGACCCTGTGCTCCACACAGCAAGCTTTGACAAGCCAGTGGCGACGATGCTTGAATGGGACTGGATTATAGAAGTTGGATTTAAACCAGGAGTCACTGACAATGAAGGCAAAGTGGCTGGCGAGGCGATCCGCTATCAAACAGGCAAGCAGGATATAAAGGCTTACAGCTCTATCCAGTACTGTCTTTCTGGCCATCTTACACGTAAGGACATTCAGGCCATTGCCTATGGCGTGCTTGCGAATGAACTTATCCAGAGGGTAGGCATATTCGAACGCAACGAATTTGAAAGACTTTGGCAGGATCAACCTGGGATTTTTTATGTGCTTCCTGACGTAAAAGGTCATGAAGCCCGCATTGATTCAATTGTCCTGAAAGGTCTTGATGACAACGAGCTCGCGCAACTCTCTAAAGACAGACTACTGGCCTTGAACCTGACTGAGCTCCACTCCATACGAGATTATTTTACAAACTCGGAGGTGGCAGCAAGACGTCTGGCGCACGGTCTTTCCAGTGATCCAACAGATGTGGAGCTTGAAGCCCTTGCGCAGAGCTGGTCAGAGCACTGCAAGCACAAGATATTCAATGCCTTGATAGAATATGAAGACGCAGAACGAGGTGAAACCATCCAGTTCGACAGTCTCTTTGACACCTGTATCAAAAAGGCCACAGCAGATATCCGCAAGCGTCTTGGGGCCAATGACTGGTGTGTCTCTGTTTTCAAGGACAATGCTGGCGTTATCAGTTTTAATGAAAAGTACAATGTGGCATTCAAGGTTGAGACCCACAACAGCCCTTCTGCCCTTGACCCCTATGGAGGGGCACTGACTGGCATCGTGGGTGTAAACCGTGACCCATTTGGAACTGGTCTTGGCGCAAGCCTTATTTTTAATACAGACGTATTTTGTTTCGGCCCCCCAGATTACAAAATAAACCTTCCAAAAGGCCTGCTGCATCCCCACAGGATATTCGAAGGTGTAAGAGAAGGGGTGGAGCACGGCGGCAATCAGATGGGCATTCCGACTGTCAACGGCTCCATCGTGTTCGATGAGCGTTTTGTGGGAAAACCTTTAGTTTTTTGTGGCACAGGAGGTCTGATGCCAAAACAGGTGGCAGGCAGACCATCTCATGAAAAACAGGCAAAACCAGGCGATTTTATTGTGATGTGCGGGGGCCGCATTGGAAAAGATGGCATACATGGCGCTACCTTTTCTTCTGAAGAGCTTCATGAGGGATCCCCTGCGACAGCAGTCCAGATTGGAGACCCGATAACCCAGAAAAAAATGTTCGACTTTCTTTTACGGGTGCGAGACCTTGGGCTTTACAGCTCTATCACAGACAATGGCGCAGGAGGTCTTTCCTCCTCAGTAGGCGAAATGGCGCAGGAGACAGGTGGCTTTGAGCTCCATCTTGACAAGGCTCCACTTAAATATCCAGGGCTTCACCCCTGGGAGATACTGCTTTCAGAGGCGCAGGAAAGGATGACAGTGGCCGTACCCCCCAGCCACATCGAGGCCTTTATGACCATTGCAAAAGAGATGGACGTTGAGGCCACTGTCATGGGCACGTTTACATCAACTGGTCTTTTCCACTGTTTATATCAGGGTAAAACTGTTGCATTGCTTGAGATGGATTTTGTGCATAACGGCACTCCTCAACTTAAACTCAAAGCCAGATGGAGTCCGCCAAGATATCCGGAACCTGTTTATGGTGATGATGAAACAGAGGTAACAGGCGTATTGAATGCCCTGCTTGGACGTTACAACATTGCAAGCAAAGAGTATGTGGTGCGTCAATATGACCATGAGGTTCAGGCCAGAACAGTCATAAAACCCTTGACAGGCGCAAACAATGACGGGCCGTCTGACGCTGCTGTGATCCGTATAGCGCTTGATTCGTATGAAGGTCTTGTTGTTGCTCACGGCATCTGTCCTCGCTACAGCGACATAGACACATGGCACATGGCAGCCTGCGCAGTGGATGAGGCGGTGAGAAATGCCCTGTGTGTTGGAGCAGACATAAAACTGATGGCAGGCTTAGACAATTTTTGCTGGTGTGACCCTGTCCAGTCCGAAAAAAATCCAGACGGAGAATACAAGCTTGCACAACTTGTCAGGGCAAATCAGGCCCTCTATGAGATATGCACAGCTTATGGGGTTCCATGTATATCAGGCAAAGACAGCATGAAAAATGATGCTATCATCGAAGGGGTCAAGATTTCCATACCACCTACCATGCTCTTTTCAGTGATAAGCCGTATCCCTGACATAAGAAAAGCAGTCACCATGGATTTTAAGGCCCAAGGCGATCTGATCTATATGCTTGGAAATACCTACGACGAAACAGGCGGCAGTGAATTTTTTGCCATGAACGGATATGTGGGCAATAAGGTGCCGCGAGTTCGCATCCAGGCAAACCTTGCCTGTTATGAACGGCTTTCTCAGGCTATAACCGCAAGGCTTATCGCCTCGTGTCACGACTGTTCTGATGGCGGATTACTGGTAACGCTGGCGGAGTCAGCCTTTGCAGGCGACATAGGAGCAGAGGTCAACCTTGATAACATACCGACGGGAGAAAGCATGCCTCTGCTTTCCCTGTTGACCAGTGAAAGTCAGGGAAGGTTCATTGTTTCTGTGCCTCCATGTCATGAAGCTGAATTTAAAGCTATTTTCGATGGAATTCCAAATGGCTGTATAGGATTTGTAACTGGAAGAAATAAACTCATTTTAAAGAGAGCTGGGAAGATACTGACAGAGCAGGATGTAAATGAGTTGAAGAATCACTGGAAAAAACCTCTTGCGTTTGATGCGTAAGTTATGTGTACTGAGGAAAAAATTACAAGACAGGGGTATCTGGAGGGGGAATTGCTTCTCATTCAAAACTCTGGTGAACTGCCTGAGGTTGCATTTCATGGAGCCTTGCATTTTCTCACAGATGCATGTGATGGCCCAAGGCTTCGCCTTCAGGAGGGAGAGATAGCAACCCTTGCCATAGCTGTTGCAGAACAGTACAGGCACATTATCCTGAGAGACCTCAATCCCGCCCTTCGTGATCACAGCCGTTACAGGGGGATTGCAAGAGCCCGTGTAAACTGGCATCGCCTTGTTGGTTTTGCCAAAAAATATCCTGTGGATATCACTCAGATTCTGAAAGATATCAACAGGGCTGCCGAAGATTTTCTGGAAGTTGAAGTCTCTGATGTCAGAAGCTTCCTCCGTGCGACATGCCTTAATCTTTCACTTGAGGAGTTGCTCGATTTCTTACAAAAACTTGGCTTGGATAAAAACTATTGGATACATCCCTTACAAGAGGTTTATTTACATAAATGATGGACGGAGCATACGAGCAGCAAAAACCTGCAAAATTAGTAGTAGTGCTTGGCATAGCAATGGCTTTGGCTGTGCTTGCCCTTGGAGTGCTTATATTCTGGCCTTTTATCATGCCAATTATCTGGGCTGGCATTCTTACGCTGTTTTTTTTCCCCATTTATACGAGGATGAGAAACTGGTTCAAAACCTATGACAGCATCGCAGCCTTAGTCATGTGCCTTCTCATCATACTTTTTTTAATCATTCCTATGCTTGTCCTGATGACAGCCATGACAGCCGAGGTTATCAGAATATACAATGAGATCCAGATAGGTGTGGAAAATGGCGATTTTAATATCATGCCTCATATTAAACAACACCCTTATTTGAACCGGTATGCTGACCTTGCTCAGGATTGGATAGCCAGACACAATGAAACAGTTGTTTCTTTTATCAATGATGCCACCAAGAAGGTAAGCGAGTTTTTTATCTCTCAGGGCAAAGCTGTGTTCAAGAACATTGCAAGCCTGGCGTTAAGTGCAGCCTTAATGGTCATAACCATGTTTTATATGTTCAGAGATGGCGAAAAATTTCTATCTGTCCTCAAAGATCTGATGCCATTCAAGCACAATGAAGCAAACGCCTTTATGAAAACTATCTATGATGTCTTATTTGCCACACTTTATGGCAATATCATGACAGGCCTGATTCAAGGAGCTCTTGGAGTAATGATCTTGTGGCTGCTTGACTTTACTGCCCCGATTTTCTGGGGTGTTGTGCTCGGCATCACCACCTTCATCCCCTTGATAGGTTCTGCCTTGGTATGGGGACCTGCTGCGCTCTATCTCTTTTTGGTAGGAGAATATGCAAAGGCTGTAATTCTTATAACCTTCAGCGCCATTGTTATTACAAAAGTTGATCTCTTTTTGAGACCGCTTTTTATAAGTGGCAAGACTTCTCTGCATAGCTTAGTCCTGATCTTTGCTGTGCTTGGAGGCATGAAACTATTTGGTTTTCTCGGGCTTATCACCGGGCCTCTTATCATTGCCCTCTGCATCTCTATCCTAGAGGGCTACAGGATACATTATCTGACCGAAGCAACATTGATTGCGGAGCCTTCGGACAAGTAACGATTGGAAAATTTCAAAAAATGCTTTTTTTGTCCTTGAATAAAATTTTTATTTTTTAAAACCTCCAGATAAAAAAAACGCAAGAGGAATTATGGCTGAACGAAAAAAAAGCTGGCGAGAAATAGATAAGACCAGGGACAAAACCAGGGCAAAACTGCCGCCCAGAGATAAAGGCTCCATAGAAAAGGCCATTGAAGACCCAAGGTTGAAAAAACTCTACCTCTCCCAGGCTGAAAAAATATTTAACAGTTCTTCCTTCGACTGGCAAACACTCAAAATAAACCAGGGCATGGCTGGATTTGATCAGATGGCACAAAGCCTTGTAGAACAGAAGGGGTTGCCTTCAGACTGGCCCACTTTGCTGCTGCTGCTTGACCTTAAAAATGCTCCAGAGATAGTCTGTGAGGCAATGAACAAAATGATGCAGATGTTATCTGATGCGTCTCTCTCCGAAAAAAAAATTTTAAAGACAAAACTAAAATTTTTAAGCCTTACGAGCCAGGCTGTCACTGTCAAGGATGAGGCTCTTTACGCCCTTGAACAGTTATAGCGTAACCCTTCACATTTTTCGTAACTATCCAGTATAATCCATCATCTTCAATGTGAACTGGTCTTTTCTTGTAGATGACTTTTTGGCAAGCCTTGTAACTGAACGCGGACTGTCGCAGCAGACACTTGAGGCATATAGTCATGATTTGGCCTCGTTTGTAGAGTTTCTGGAAGAAACAGCCCTGTCCTCCTGTAGCCAGGTCAAAACAAAGGATATTTTGCTGTGGTTGAGACAATTGAAAACCCATGGGCTGTCAGCAAGGACAGTTGCCCGCAGGCTTGCGGCTGTCAGAGGATTTTTCAGATTTCTTGCTGAAGAGCATTCCTGTGAGAGTTCAGCCTTAAATGTCATCCAAAACCCGAAAATCGGCTTATATCTGCCAGACGTGCTTACAATTGAGGAAGTGACGAGGTTGCTTGAGGCGGTTAATGGCTCAACGCCTCTTGAGATAAGGGACAGGGCAATGCTTGAGCTGACCTATGCCTGCGGACTTCGGGTATCTGAGCTTACGAATTTACCGATTGCAAATATCAATATAGACATCCAATACCTCAAAGTAGTTGGCAAAGGGGAAAAAGAAAGGATTGTGCCGGTTGGAGATGTGGCAATTCAATGGCTGAAGCGCTACCTTACTCAGGCAAGACCTGCTCTGGTCGGCATAAAGCAATGCCAGTATATTTTTACCGGGCGTACAGGAAAACCCATCACCAGGCAGAGGTTCTGGCAGATACTAAAAGGGTACATCAATATTGCAGGGATCAAAAGTAGTGTTTCACCTCATACGCTGAGACACTCATTTGCCACTCATCTACTTGAAGGTGGAGCTGATTTAAGGGCTGTACAAATGCTTCTGGGGCATGCCAAGATTACGACGACCCAGATATATACCCACTTGGACATGAACCACTTGCGGGAAATGCACAGGCGTTATCATCCACGAGGATGATAACGTCACAAACTAAACAAAAAGCTGGAGCAAAACAAATGTCACATACTCAAATGAATCCACCCTGGCTTGACGCCATGATGAATCCACTGTTTTATCCACACCCTGTGGATAAGGTCGAGCTTGTTCAAACCCATATATCATGGGTTTTTCTTGCAGGGGCTTATGTGTATAAGATTAAAAAACCTGTCAACTTCGGGTTTCTGGATTTTACCTCTCTTGAAAAACGCAGAGAGTTTTGCAACAAAGAACTCTCTCTGAATCAACGCCTATGCCCTGACATTTACCTCAATATCATAGCCTTAAAGAAAAAAACAGATACAGGCTATGGCATCGCAGATAAGGCAGATAGAGACGACGAAGAGATAATTGAGTGGATATTGAAAATGAAACGCATGCCTCAAGAAGAAATGATGCAGTCCATCATAGCCGAACACAGACTTTCCACTCATCACATTAAAATGATAACCGCCAGATTGATACCATTTTATCAGCGCCTTATTGATGAAACAAAAAATGTGGATGGCAAAAATCAAGGATACGGCTCTGCAGATGCAATCAAATTCAATACAGATGAAAACTTTGCCCAGACAGCCTCGTTTGTGGGCAAGCTACTTTCTCAAAAAAATTATGATGACATCGTCAGCTACACCAATACCTTTCTTGCAGCTAACAAAGGGCTCTTTGAAAGTCGCATTACAAACTGCAGGATTGTGGAAGGACACGGCGATCTCTACTCTGCAAACATCTGCTTTGACCAAGGCAAAAATGACGTCCATATCTTCGACTGTATCGAGTTCAATGAACGCTTCAGGTTTGGCGATGTTGCCTCTGATGTGGCTTTCCTGGCTATGGATCTGGACTACCATGGATATCCGGATCTGTCTCAACAATTTATTGAAACAGTGGCAGCAGAGCTTAACGACCCGGAACTGCTCAGTCTGATCCGATTTTATAAGTGTTACAGGGCCTTCGTCCGAGGAAAGATCGGGTGTTTCACCTGGGCATCAGAGGAAATAAGCGATGATCAACGCAATTTTGCCAAATCAGACGCTGATCGCTACTTTGGCCTTGCGCTACGCTATGCAACACCATCTCTCAAACCGGTTTTGTATGTAGTATATGGTCTGTCTGGCTCAGGCAAGACTACGTTTGCTTCACAGGTTGCAAAACGCCTGGGTATTTCCCATTATAACTCCGATATCGTGAGAAAAAAAAATATCTTGAAGACAAATCCTGCTGAAAAACACAATGAGGCCTTCAATAAAGGCATTTACCGGAAAGATATTACTGAAAAAACCTACACAGCCCTTAGCCGTCTTGCAGCCGCCGAACTCATGGCGGGCAGGTCAGTTGTGGTGGATGCCACTTTCATAGAACCTGCATACAGGATAAAGATGGAGACGATTGCAATGACATCGGATGCGAATATCAGATTTATACTTTGCTCATGCCCGGAAACAGAGATCAGGAAAAGGCTCCAGACCCGCTCGCTCCAGGCAGAAGAGGCATCTGATGGGAGGTGGGAAGTATATGTCCATCAAGCCAGCTTGTTCAATGAAACAGAAAAAATCAATCCCGAACATCTCATTAAGGTTGACACAAGCAAGGATTATAAAAACATAATCGAGGCCATCATTGAATCCTGCTAACCTGTATTTGTCGCTAACAAACAACGAGTTAATTACTTGAAAAGTATCACAGGTAGCGTTAATTTATTTTTTATGTGTACTATTTATGCCTAACTTTGCGTACAGGAGGTGAGATATGACTGACGTCGCTATAAAAGAGTTAAAAGATAAAAAAGAGGTGGATGCCAAGTCTGGTTATTACATATATACCATTGATGATCTGTACGAGATTATCCGTGTTAATACCAAATGGCGGGAAGCTCTTCGCAGGGAGCTTTTAAGTCCAGCGCTTTTGAACTTGCCAGAAGAATTTTCTCGTTTTCGTAATGATGAGTTTAAACCTCTTGTCAAGAAGGTGGACAAAATTGAGACAGACGTGGCAATTTTGAAGGAAAAAGTAAAAAAACTTATCATTGATGTGGCAGAG
>DYLC01000013.1 GCA_020722285.1 Desulfobulbus propionicus
TACCTGCGCCATCAGGGATCGAAATGGCAGCATCCGCAGTCTCCGAGGCATCAATTTCATCTGTCAGCCTGCCTATTACGATCCCGGCTGAATCCGTACAGCTTGTATTTATTACGCCTAAAAACCAGCTTTATACCGGCACAGGCATTGCAGCAGGCACGGACGAGAGTTTCTCGCTTAGCGCCAGGATCAACATGAACGCTGGCGATGTTGGCAAGTCAGGCATGGTTTTTCTCGCGGCGCTGGCAGGCGACACATGGTATTTTAATGATGGGGTCAACTGGGCGATGTGGGCAGGAGGCTAGCTTCCTGCATGGTATTCAGGCGCATTACCCGCGTCTTTTATCATCCCGATACTTAAAGAGATTGATGTAAGAGGTGTTGCTGATATAAAAATCTTTGCTGGCTATGGTCTCAGCTCTGAAGACATGCTGTCCCGCAACCTTTACTCATTGATTTACAGCTTTAGCAAGGCTCAGTAATAAACAAGATTTAAGGAGTATAATTTGTGCGTTATTCACATTTTTTTCTACCGACAGTAAAAGAAGCGCCTTCTGATGCAGAGCTTGCATCCCACAAGCTCATGATCCGGGCAGGAATGATCCGAAAACTATCTTCCGGGCTGTATTCATATCTGCCCTTTGGACTCAAGGCGCTCCAGAAAGTTGAGGCAATAGTCCGCGAAGAGATGAACAAGGCAGGGGCTCTGGAGGTTTTGCTGCCGATGGTGCAGCCAGCAGAGCTGTGGCAGGCAACCGGCAGATGGCAGATGTATGGCAATGAGCTTTTGCGATTCAAGGACAGGCATGAAAGGGAATTCTGCCTTGGCCCTACCCATGAGGAGGTTATTACCGAACTGGTGAGCCAGGAAGTGCGCTCCTACCGCTCGCTTCCCCTCAATTTTTATCAGATACACACCAAATTCCGGGACGAAATCCGCCCCCGCTTTGGTCTGATGCGCGGAAGGGAGTTCGTGATGAAGGATGCCTACAGCTTTCACGCAGACGCCGAATCCTTAGATCTGACCTACAGGGCAATGTATGACGCTTATGTAAGGATATTTGAACGCTGTGGACTGAACTTCAGGCCAGTTGAGGCTGACACTGGTTCTATTGGGGGACATGCCTCCCATGAGTTTATGGCAATGGCTGAGGCAGGCGAGGATCTGATAGCAGTCTGCACAGCCTGCTCCTACGCTGCAAATGTGGAGCTTGCCAAATGCAGCCTGCCTTCCCGGGAAAATGCTCTCCCAAAAGAGGCGATGAGAGAAGTTGCCACACCCGGTAAACGCACGGTTTCAGAGGTAACGGCCTTTCTTGGCGTCAGTGCGCAACAACTTGTAAAGACGCTGGTTGTTATGACAGAAAAAGGGGCCGCGATTGTATTGCTGAGAGGTGACCATGAGCTTAATGAGATCAAACTTAGGAAAGTGCTGGTCGTGGATGAATTAAGAATGGCTACAGATGAAGAGATTACAAACCTGACAGGCGCGCCATGTGGATATCTTGGGCCTGTTGGGCTTTCCAAAGGGCTGAAAATTGTTGCAGATTATTCTGTTATCTCAATGTCCAACTTTGTAACCGGCGCTAACAGCCCTGATACCCACCTTGCAGGCGTTAACTGGAACAGGGATGTGGACATACCAGAGGCGTTTGATCTGAGGCTTGTAACGGAGAATGACCCATGTCCTCATTGTCACGCTAAAATTGAACTGAAAAGAGGAATTGAGGTCGGACACGTTTTCAAGCTCGGTACCAAATACAGTGAGTCTCTCAAGGCATTCTTTACAGATGCTGACGGAAGTGAACGTCCTATGGTGATGGGCTGTTATGGTATCGGCGTCAGCCGCACAGTTGCTGCTGTGGTCGAGCAGCGACACGATGACAATGGCATTGTCTTTCCTATGAGTATAAGTCCCTTTGACTGCATAATCACTGTAGTAAGCGTTCAGGATGAGCAGCAGATGAAGGAGGCTGAACGGCTTTACAGCATTCTTGAAAAAACAGGGCGTTCAGTGCTCCTGGATGACAGGGATGTCCGCCCTGGCGTCAAATTCAAGGATGCTGACCTTATAGGAGCTCCACTGCGGGTAACTGTAGGGAAAAAACTGAAGGAAACTGGCGAGTTGGAGCTGAAACATCGGGAGACAGGCGTCATGGAGACCGTTTCTGCATCAGACGCGCAAGACAGAATAATTGCAATCCTGAATACCAAATGATGGTTAGAATTAATGATATCCTGGATGCAATAAATATTTATCTGCCAGAGGCCGACACCGGTCTTGTGGAAAAGGCCTATGTGTTTTCAGCCAAGATGCACGCAGGACAGAAAAGGCTTTCAGGCGAGCCCTATCTTTCCCATCCTTTGGCGGTATCATACATTCTGGCAGAGTTGAAGCTGGATCTTGCAAGCATAGCGGCGGGACTTCTGCACGACGCAGTTGAGGACACCCTTGCGACCACAGAAGAACTGGCTGAAATGTTCGGAAAAGATGTGGCATTTATTGTTGACGGTGTAACAAAACTTTCAAAGCTGCAATTTCAAAGCTCTCTTTATAAGCAGGCAGAAAACATCCGCAAGATGATCTTAGCCATGTCCAAGGATATAAGGGTGCTTCTCATCAAGCTTGCTGACAGGCTGCACAACATGCGAACCCTTGAGTTTCAAAAAGAAATCAAGCAAAAAGCCATTGCTGCTGAAACCCTTGACATCTACGCCCCTCTTGCAAGCCGGCTTGGTATTGACTGGATAAAACAGGAGCTTGAAGACCTCTCCTTCAAATATCTTTATGCTGATGACTATGCTGATTTGAAGGCAAGGGTTGAGGAAAGGTTGGGACAAAGAAAGGCCTACGTTGAGGAGGTCAAAGATATGATAGCGCGGAGAATGGCTGAATATGCCTTTTCATGCAGGGTTCTCGGTCGTCCCAAGCACCTTTACAGCATCTACCGCAAGATGAACACAAGGAATCTGCCTCTTGAGCAGATATACGATCTCATGGCATTCAGAATCATCCTGAAATCTACCAAAGAATGTTATGAAGCCCTTGGCATAGTCCACTCACTCTGGAAGCCAGTGCCAGGCAGGTTCAAGGACTATATCAGCCTGCCGAAGGCAAACATGTATCAGTCTCTTCACACCACACTCATAGGGCCTGATGGCGAAAGAATGGAGGTTCAGATACGAACCGACGAGATGGATCAGGTGGCGCGTGAAGGCATTGCAGCCCACTGGCTCTACAAAGAAGGCAGGATACTGACCAAGGAAAGCACCAAGTCGTTCGAGTGGCTGAATCAGTTGGCTGAATGGCAACGGGAACTTCAGGATCCGAGGGAGTTTCTGGAATCTGTCAAAATGGACCTCTTTCCCAATGAAATATGGGTGCTTACCCCTGCCGGAGAGGTCAAGGAGTTTCCAAGAGGGGCGACTTTGATTGATTTTGCCTATGCCATTCACACTGAAGTCGGGCATCATTGTTCAGGAGCAAAGCTGAATGGCAGACTTGTCCAGTTAAACCATGAGATGCAGACCGGCGATGTTGTAGAGATCACCACCTCGCCACGGCATGTTCCAAGCAGAGACTGGCTGAAATTTGCAAAAACTGGTAAGGCGATCGCACGGATACGACAGTGGATCAAGACCGAAGAGCGCAGCAAAAGCATGGCCCTTGGTAAGGAACTGTGCGAGAAAGAGTTCAAAAGACATAGAATCGACTTTAACGAGGCATTGAAAAACAAGGGCGCAGAGATGACCCAGTGGTTCTCGTTCAAACACCCTGACGATCTATTGCTGTCAGTAGGGTATGGCAAGATATCTCAGGTCCAGCTCGTCAAAAGATATATGAAAGAGGTGCTTAAGGTTAAAGGGGAGGCAGAATTCTGGGAAGATGTCGTAAAGGCAAAGCCTAATGAAAAAGAAGGCATGATAACGATTAATGGGCTTGATAACATCATGACCCATATCTCAAGGTGCTGTAATCCCGTGCCAGGTGACGATGTTATAGGTTATATAACCCGTGGGCGAGGCATAACGATCCACAGAACCACCTGTTCCAATGTCAAAAACATCGACCCTGAGCGAAAGGTAGAAATAGACTGGGGAACAGGTGAAGGCTACATTTATCCAGTGAAGATAGAAACCCTTGCAATAGATAAAAAAGGCATCCTTGCAGAGGTGTCAAACGTAATCTCTTCCACTGAGACCAATATTTCAGATGCTCGTGTCAAGATAAGGCCTGACGGCATAGCTGTGCTTACGTTTATCGTAGATGTGACAGGAACTGAACACCTGCGCCGGGTAATATCCGGTATCCGCAGGTGCGATGGAGTTACTCAGGTGAGAAGGGTAGTCTCGAAAATCAGTTAAAGGTGGTTCTGAAAGCTATTTTTCAGATCGCCTAAACGGCCTTTACAACACGTCCTGACCTGATGCAGCGTGTACATACCCTTATATGTCTGGTCTGCCCATTTACCAATGCCCTGACTCTTTGCAGATTTGGCAGCCAACGCCTTCTGGTATGGTTATTGGCATGGCTGACATTGCAGCCAGTAGAGGGATTTTTGCCACAGATTTCACATATTAAAGACATATGATTACGATCTCCTTGTATTTTTTCTTAAATAGTTTATGTTAGAGAAATTGAATTTATACCCTAACAGAATCTAAAAAGCAAGGCAGATTATTCTTTGAGTTATCAATTTTTATAACCAATGGAGCGTAGTTGTTATGCTGAACAAATTCGACAGTGCAAAAACAACAGTGATATCAAAGGCAAGCGCCAGAAAAAACCCAAGAATCCCTGTGATTTTAAGGGTTAATTACACAGTGGGCCTGCAGCATTTTATAGATTTTGCAGAGGACTTAAGTCATTCAGGCATGTTCATTCACACTGCCAGTCCAGCTCCTAAGGGTACAGTGCTATTTGTCAATATACCTTGCTCCAGCGGCGAATTCCTGTCACTGAAGGCTGAGGTGACGTGGACAAAAGAAAAGGCTGAAGCAGGGGTCACCAGAGGAATGGGGGTCAAATTTCTGGACATCGGGGCACTGGAGATGGAAAAGCTGAACAAAATTATAGGAAGTGAACCATCTAAATTATAGCGCACTCACTGTCTGTTTTTCTAACAGCATCTTCTCAATCAACCTTACAGTATCGCCTTTGCAAGTTGACCATAACGGAGCTACCAGTCCATTGTCCGGTGGATCTCCAACAAGCCTCTGAATTACCACATCAGGAGAAAGCATACTGATGGCGTTTGCCACTAATGCAGCATATTTTTCCTGCGAAAGAGGTGTATAATCACCATGCTTGTAAAGTCTGTACATGGGAGTATCCTTCACCACATAAAGTTGATGAAACTTCACGCCATGTACAGGAAGCCCTGCCAGAAAACGAATAGTGTCAAGCATTTCCTCATCACCCTCACCAGGCAGGCCAAATATCACATGAGCACACACCCGAAAGCCCATTGAAGCGCTCAACCTGGCTGCCACAGCAAAATCCTCTGACTTATGATGCCTGTTGATCAATTTAAGTGTTTTGTCTGATGCGCTTTGAAGACCATACTCCATCCAAATCATCCTGCCCTGAAAAACCCTGTCAATCAGACATAAAATTTCTGCATTAACACAGTCTGGTCGCGTGCCTATGGCAACCCCAACCACTTCAGGCCCAACAAGCGCCTCTGAATATATTTTTTCAAGCACAGATAAGGGGGCATAGGTATTTGAATATGATTGAAAATAGGCAATAAAGTAGCTGGCTTTGCGGCGAAGCCGTGCCCATGCCATACCAGAGAGCATCTGTTCTCTTATTGAAGAGACTGCCCCCGTTCCAGAACCGGCATGGTCGCAGTAGATACATCCGCCTACACCAAGCTTTCCATCCCTGTTTGGACAGGAAAAACCTGCATTCAAGGGAATTTTATAGACTTTTGCGCCAAAATGTGACTTTAAAAAACTGCTGAACGAAAGGTAATTATTTTGTTGGCTGCTCAGGACTTGAGGCCGCATGGAACGTCAATGAATATCAACTCCCTAAGACTTTTGCTTAAAAGCACTTGATGAGGTGTATTTTATACCCTGTCTCTCTATCCATTTTCTCAGGTGCTCAGCATCCTGTGTTCTTTCTGAGGTAGAATCTGAATCCAGCAACACAAACACAAATGGCCTGTGGGCTATCTGTGTGCGCATTACGAGACATTTTCCAGCCTCACGGATAAAGCCTGTTTTGCTCAGTTCTATATCCCAGTCCCCATTTCTTACAAGACAGTTGGAGTTTTTATACTGTAATTGCCTCCCAAGCCCTTCAGGCCAGACATGATAACAGGCAGTTGTGCTGTAATTTCTTATGGTAGGGTAGTTATAGGCTGCCTGCACCAGCTTTAGTAGATCAGAGGCGGTGGAAACATTATCTCCGTCAAGTCCGGTAGGATCTTCATATCTGGTATGATACATACCAAGCGAGCGGGCCTTCTGGTTCATTTTTTTCACAAACTCATATCTCCCACCAGGATAGGATGTCCTTGCCAGGGCTGAAGTAGCCCTGTTTTCAGATGACATAAGGGAAAGACGCAAAAGTTCTTCTCTTTTCAGGATACTTCCGACTGAAAGCCTGGATGAGGAATGACGAAGGGTGTCCACATCATCATCAGTAATGGTGATCTCCTTGTCCATTGGAAGAGCGGCATCCAGAAAAACCATAGCTGACATGAGCTTTGTCAACGAGGCAATCGGTTTTATCTGATCTGCATTTTTTTCAAAAACCACATTATCAAAGGCCTCATCATAGACCAATACAGCTTCAGAGTGCAAGGCAGGCTCTCTGGTTGAAACAACGGTCGCCAGGGCGGCTGTCATTTTTTTAGCTGTAGCCTTTTTAGCTGTAACATTTTTCTTGGCTGCTGCATATTTTATTTTCTTGCCAGTATTGGCGCTTTTTACTGCTGTATATTTTACTTTCTTGCTGGTATTGGAGCTTTTTACTGCTGTTTTTTTACTCAATACTTTTTTTGTTGTCTTTTTTGAAGATATTTTTTTTACATTTTTTTGGCTTTTTGCGGTTGACCTGGATGTGCCTTCTGACTTATTTGAAGGGTTTGAAGCAGCGTGACTAAATCTCTGACATGGAAAAAGCATTGCAAAAAAAATCAACCAGATAAAAAAAATTCTTTTATACATTACCATTAGTTTCCCCCCTAACGATCAAGTTTAACCGATCTTGCCTGCTTATATGTTGTCAACTGGTGAGAAAGATACAAGTGTTCAAAAGCGCTTTTAAGACCCTGGTCATTGATGTTTTCACAGAGCTGATGCGCCTTGCATTGTAATTCTTCTATCACACCCCCTGTTAACTTATCGTCATGACTATCATCAAAAGTTGAACTCTGAGGCAGCTCCCCAACTACAAACCTGATTTCGTCAAATCCATCGCTTCCAAGCTCAGCATTGATATTGTTCAGCAGTTCAAGCCGTTGCATGGATAACTCATGCATCCATACAGAGTCTGCAACAGCTACAATCAACACCTCTTTCCTGTCTGCTTTCTGAAAACTCAACGGCACGGCATATCTGGCTATTCCTCTGCCAGCGATGTCTGGCCATTTTTTCCACAGCCTTGCCCTTGACAGATTGCGCTGCCAGCCGGCCTTGCTGGCTATGTCAAAAATAACCTTAGAAACATCATTCATTTTGCATTCTCGAACCCGGCGATAATCTCTTTAAGTTTTGACTCCATCAGGTCGCGGATCTCAACAAGACGCTCCTGACTTTGAGCCTCAAAACGCGTCACCAGTACAGGCTGCGTGTTGGATGCCCGCACGAGCCCCCATCCATCAGCAAAAGTAATCCTTGCGCCGTCTATATCAATGGTATCGTAACGCTGCTTGAACCAGTTTGCAGCCATTTCAACCACCTTGAACTTAAGTTCATCAGGGCAATCCACCCTGATTTCAGGGGTTGAAAATGTCACTGGCAGGTCTGAAAGCAACTCAGAAACAGGCTTTTTTCTATCTGCTACGATCTCAGCGAGCCTTAGCCCTGCATAGATTGCATCGTCATAGCCAAAATAACGATCTGCAAAGAAAATATGCCCGCTCATCTCCCCTGCCAGAAGCGCACCCTCCTCTTTCATCTTGCTTTTTATAAGAGAGTGACCAGTTTTCCACATAATCGAACGACCACCGTGTCTTGTTATGTCTTCATACATCAGATGGGAACACTTCACTTCGCCAATCACTGCGGCGCCTGGGTTATCTTGAAGGAGCCTGCGGGAGAGAAGTATCATAAGCTTATCTCCATATATCACCCCACCTTTTTCATCCACCACCCCGATCCGGTCTCCATCTCCATCAAATGAAATCCCCATGTCCGCCCCTGTTTCCCTGACCTTGGCAATAAGCGATTTCAGATTATCCAGCACTGTTGGGTCGGGGTGATGATTCGGGAAACTGCCATTCACGTCACAGAAAAGCTCTACAACCTCACAACCCTGGTCCCTGAATGCCTTTGGGGCGACAGCTCCGGCCACACCGTTTCCGGCATCTATCACAACCTTAAGGGGGCTTGCGACCTTGATGTTATTTCGCAGCCATTCCAGGTATGGGGAATGCACATCCCTGCATTCGATGGTTCCTGCGCCAGTCTCAAATTCTTTTTCTTCAATAAGTGTTCGAATGGACTGAATAGCTTTTCCATGCAGGGTATCTTTTTGGAGACATATCTTAACCCCGTTGTACTCGGATGGATTATGGCTGCCAGTGACCTGAATACCGCCATCGGTCTCCCACTGAAAAATGGAAAAGTATAAAAGAGGTGTAGGGCATTCTCCGACATTGATAACATTGCAACCGGTTGCAGCTATTCCACAGATCAGCTTTTCCTGCAGGCGTTTTGAATGCAGTCTGCCATCCCGGCCACAGGTTACGGTTAACAGCCCTTTTCTCCTGAGCATGCTGCCATAAGCCTTTCCGATCAAAACGGCGAGATCTTCTGTTAACTCTATGTCAACCTTGCCTCTTATATCGTACTGTCTGAAGATATTGGTATTCATTGCAACTCCTATTGATCCTCACGGGCAAGCTTCATAGCGCGCTTAAATCCCCCTTTTGCACGTTCAATAACCGCTTCAGGAACACAAAAAGCCAGCCTGAAATATCCTGCCATGCCAAAACCCCTTCCTGGAACAGCAAGGATCAACTCTTGTGCAAGAATGCCCGCAAACCTTGCATCATCCGGCACAGGGGATTTTGGAAAGAAATAAAAGGCGCCTTTGGGCATGGTAAACTCATAGCCGGCCTCGTTAAGTATATTTGCAAACATATCCCTGCGACGCTGATAAATAGAGACATCCACTGACTGCCCTGCAACCTGCTCTACGACGCGCTGCATCAGGGCCGGGGCGTTTACAAAGCCAAGAATCCTGTTGGCCAGGGTCATTGCCCCTAAAAATACCGCTTTTCCAGGCATGTCTGGGTTAACCGCCACATATCCAATGCGCTCGCCTGGAATGGATATGTCCTTGGAAAAGGAGGTGGCTACCACTGAATTTTCATAGTGTTTGAGAACTGGCGGCACAAGCTGGCCATCAAATACAAGCCTTCTGTACGGCTCATCCATCACCAGCACAATAGGATGGCCAATGCGTTTTGAGGCCTCTTTCAACACCCCAGCCAAGGCTACGATCTCTTCTTCTAAGTAAAGCGCTCCAGTTGGATTATTAGGAGAGTTGATCAACACAGCCTTTGTTGCAGGGGTAATAGCAGCAGCCAACAGCCCTAAATCCAGAGAAAAATCCTCTTTTGTAGCCACAGGCACAAGCTTTCCACCATGGTTGTCCACATAAAATCCATACTCTACAAAGTAGGGACAAGGCGTTATGACTTCATCGCCAGGGTTCAGGATGGCCTTGAAAATAATATTAAGGCCTCCGGCAGCTCCGCAGGTCATAATCACATCATCTGCGCCGAGCTGCACTGCGTGGTCTTCAGACACCTTTTCGGAAATCCTCTGCCTTACTGTCAGAATTCCGGCATTCGGCATGTAAGCATGAACACCAGCCTGCCTGTCTATCGCTATCCGCTCAAGGGCCTGAAAAAAGCCTGCTGGAGGGGCTATATCTGGATTTCCAAGGCTGAAGTCAAAGACATTTTCAGGACCATGCAGCTTTTTCAGCCTCATGCCCTCCTCAAACATTTTTCTGATCCATGAAGCCCGCTCCATAAAGCTGGTCATTTTTTGGGCTACAAATTGACTCATGATAACCTCTCTAAAACTTCCACTTTACAGGTATCTCAAAATCAGATGCAATTTCTTCCTGATCGCCTTCCTCATCAGCGTTTACCGCATCAAAAAGCCTTTTTAGCTGCGATGCCCTGGACGGAGGCATAAAGTCAAACTCTGCCACTGCCTTCTGGTCAAAAGGCTCAACATGCAAGATATCAGGCATGACATGTCTTTTGTCGTGGTCAGCCAGAAAACGTGTCACGTCATCAATGCGTTTTTCAAGGATAGCTATGCGTATCTCGAGGTATTTTTGAAGCTGGACAAATATCTCCAGCCTGGTCTCTATCGCTTCAAGCAACTCATTATTTTTTTCGTTTGAACGTTTAAGACGTTTTATAGATGATTCAATCTTTTTGCTTGATTTTTGAATGCTTGAGCCAAAATCCAACAGATCATTGGCTGCTTCATGCATCAGAATTTCTCTCAACTTGGCGATATGCTCAGGGTCTTTTCTTAAAAATTCAACAACGCTGTCTAAATCAGATGGATTGGACATCTAACCTCCTGATGAAAAAATTGGATAGTTGTTCTTTAAGCCATTTTTAATGGAAAGAAAAGGTTTTTTTTTACTTTGCAAAAACAATATAATCAGGTAATACGCATCAGCATTAAATGGCGCTGAAGTAAAAATGAAGATGCCATTTAATCAGATTGTGCTTCAGGATTATGAACACTATGAGAACAACGCTTCTGTTGATGTTGTGCCTGTTGTCTTTTTATCATTTTGCCCCTCAACCTGCCTATGGCGATGCCAGATTGTCTGTGGCTGTAAGCATCCTGCCCCATAAATATTTTGTTGAAAAAATAGGCAAAAGATTCGTTGATGTAAATGTTGTGGTGCCGCCCGGCGCAAATCCTGCTACCTATGAGCCTACACACAAGCAGCTTCTCTCTTTGAGCTTAGCAAGGATATATTTTGCAACAGGAGCGCCTTTTGAACAAAAATGGCTACCAAAAATCAGACAGTCTTTCCCCGATATTCTGACAACAGACATCAATGACGGCATCAAACTGAAAGAAAAAAAGGTCACTACGCCCATAGAGACGCCGGCGGCAAAGCCTGGCAGGAAAAAACACACTGAGGATGGCAAAGGAACACATTATGATCCTCACACATGGCTAGCTCCACCACTTGTAATTATTCAAGCGCGAAACATCCTGAATGCCCTTGTCGAGGCTGATCCAAGCCATAGCGCCGAGTATCGTGAAAACTATAAGGAGTTCACCCAGGAACTCATCAGGCTGGATTTTGAGTTGATGTATCTTTTCTCAGAAATCAAAACAAAAAAAATAATGTTGGCTGCCCACCCTGCATGGAACTATTTTGCTGATGCCTATGGCATCACAATGATCAACCTTGACGTGGATGGGAAAGAGCCAAGTAAAGCCCAACTGTCTGAATTGATCACAAAAGCCAGGAAAAATCGGGTAAAAAATATCTTTATTCAACCCCAATTCCCCGCTGCGACAGCTAAAACAATTGCAAAAGCGATCGGAGCACAAACTGTAGAGGCTGATGCGCTGTCAATTGACTGGGAAGCCAATCTTAGATCAGTCGCAAAAAATGTGCTGGAAGGGCTATACAGATAACAAACTTTGATGGTTTCGTAAAAAAATTAGATGGCTAAATAAAAAGCTTCAGATTCAAGGCGCTGCATAGCAGCAGTTGGGCAGATGAAAACTTTTCACGACGCCATCAACTTTTCCCTGCAATCAATCCAGCCCTCAATAAAGGTTGCCTGTGCTTTTGCTGCTGGCACAACTACTGCATTACTCTCTTCAAAACATATCATGAGAATCTCTAAAAATTGCCTTTTCGCTCGCAAGCTTTAGCTTTCCTAACCCTGCGAAGCAGGGTGGGCATAGCTGTGTTGTTGGTCGGCAACAAATGCTCAAATACAGGGAGTATTCTGCGCTTTTTTGCCTACTTACGCCTTGCTCTTGAACGAAATCTTAATTTTTAACGATTCTCATCAGAAAGGGCAAAAATATGAAAAAAGGGGTATTATTTGTAGGCTGCTTCTCAGCCTTGATAATCGCAAGCGTCTCCGGCCAGATTCCACTGTCAGCTCTTTTTAATGTCCAGTCCTTGCTCTTAGTCATCGGCGGCACGGCTTTAGTGATTTTTTTTGGTTTTCCTGTACAGAGACTGCATAAGACCTACTTGTCTGTTCAGAAAATCTTCGCAGAAAACGACACCGAGACTGCCATGACCCTTACCCCTTCCATCCTGCATCTTGCCAGGGTCTATCACTACAACGGGGCGCTTGCCCTTGAAAAATCCCTGCGTAATGTAGGCAATGATTTCCTTGTATTCGGCATGAATCTGATAATAGCAAAATATGATCGGTCACTTTTACAGCTTGCCTTAAGCAGAGAGCTTCAAAAACAGCTCTCAGAAAAGATGGCACAGGTTCATCTGCTCAAAACAGTCAGTAAGCTGACGCCTGCCTTAGGCATGCTCGGGACAGTCATCAGCTTGATGGGCGTCATGCGGATATTCGGGCAATCAGAGGCAGTCGGCGAGTCCATCTCTCTCGCGCTCAGCTCCACACTTTACGGCCTGTTGCTTTCTCACATTCTCATCCTGCCAATTATCACCAAATTGGAGGATAAAATTGCTGATTGGCATGAATTACAGATAGTCATAGCTGATTCGGTGATTGGAATTGCCGAGGGCGAGCACCCACTCAGGCTTTCAGAACGGCTTAACGCCTATGATGTGTACTGTCAGCTTCAAGACGTGAGAGATGCAGTAACTGCTGACATGCCCATCACACATGAACCTGCCGCAATAACAGCGTAACGCCTAAAACAGGAGGAAGCTATGCAAATCTACCCTTCAGTATTACAGAAACTAACTGCAAAGCATGATTTTTTTGCAGCTCACGACGAGGAATCCCCTTGGCTTATCACCTTCAGTGATGTAATCTCTCTGCTCTTGGTAGTAATACTTGCCTGGACCAGTTATCAGCTTGGCAATCACTCCCATGATAATAGTGCCAAAAAACAGATTTCTCAGCAACATGTTCAACCCATAGAATCCGGCTATGGCTTTGTGCAACCAGTCAAGGCCTACCTGCCGCACTCAATTTTGGTTGAAGAAGGCAGTGTGGTTGTTGTGCTGAAAGATGGCCGGGATTTTGACCGCATAAATCATCAGCTTACAGACAAAGGAAGGCATACTGTGCAGAAACTTGCAAGCCATGCGAGCAAAGGACAATCATCGGTATCTTTTGAAATAATCCCTGTCCCGGCATCTGATGCAGACGATCTTCTACAGCCAAAAAACACAACATACAATATGCGCGCTCAGTCTGTCAGCTCTGAGCTCAAGACTAACGGGGTGGATTCTCTACAGATGGAAACAGTTTTTTAGCTAGTAATCTCTAAGAATGATGTTTTTGTAAAAATGCGATGTTATCAAGAATCAATCCAAATATTTTTTTAGGAATTAACAATGAAAATAGGAATTATAGGTCTGCCAGGAAGCGGCAAAACCACACTTTTCAACGCCCTGACAGGTAGCTCTGCTGAACTTCAGTCAGGCAAAAAAGATGCAAACATATCTATTGTTGCTGTGCCTGACGACAGGCTTGGGGTTTTGACAGGGATGTACAACCCTAAAAAGACAGTGCATGCCCAGATTCAGTTTGTTGACCCTCAGGGCAATATCTCAAGCGAGGATGCCAGGGCCGGGGGCAAAGGCGCCGCCACAGAAGAAGTGCTCAGGCTATTAAGGCCAGCCGATGCCCTTGCTGTAGTGGTGCGCAACTTCGAATCTCTGGGCTCTGTGCCTTCTCCTCAGGCTGACTTTGATACGCTTGAGTCTGAAATGATACTCACAGACCTCATTTCTATTGAAAAACGCCTTGAAAGACTTGAAAAAGAATGTAACAAGGGCAAAAAAGACGGGTTGGTGGAACTTGAGCTTTTGAGGGAGGCAAAGGCCGCTCTTGATGCAGGAAAGGCCCTCCGCACATTTCCCCACATTGTCAATGCCCAGGTTTTAAAGGGCTTTACCTTTCTGTCCGCCAAACCATGCATCACTGTCATTAACAGTGGTGACGATGAGGAGATGAACAGACTGACCCTGATGCTTCCTGAAGGTGTTTCATCTGTGGAGGTAAAGGCAAGGCTTGAAATGGAGCTTTCTCAACTCGAACCTGATGAAGCAGAGGTATTCCGGTCAGAAATGGGCCTCAAAGAGTCCGCCACACAGGAGTTAATCAGGGCGTCTTACAGCCTTCTCGGACTGATTTCCTTTTTTACAGTGGGCGAAGACGAAGTCAGGGCATGGAACATCACAAACGGCATGAACGCCCAGAAATCCGCTGGCGCCGTCCACTCAGACATTGAAAAAGGTTTTATCAGGGCTGAGGTTGTGGCCTATGATGACCTTATTGCTGCCAAAAGCTATCAGGCTGCGCAGAAAGCCGGCAAGGTCAGGCTTGAAGGCAAGGAGTACATCGTCAGGGATGGCGATATCATCAACTTCAGGTTCAATGTTTGATTGACATCGTATTTACAATTTTACAATGACAGAAGAAAAACTATTGCAGATCATCGCAAGTTCGCCCTTGTTTCACGAGCAATCAGAAGAGGTGCTTAAAAGCCTCGCCAGTTCATGTCAGATAAAGAAGTATGCCAAAGGCGAACAGATTTTCATGGAAAATGACAAGGCAATGGGCTTTTTCATCGTTGCATCAGGGCTTGTCAAGGTCTTCAAGGTTTCATATGAAGGCAAGGAGCAGATACTCCATATCCTTGGGCAAGGCGAACCCTTTGGCGAAGTAGCTGTATTTGAAGGCATTGATTATCCTGCAAATGCCCAGGCGATGGAAAAGACAGAGGCAGTTTTTCTGCCTAAGAACGGTTTTTTAAACCTTCTTCGCACCTCCCCAGAAACAGGCCTTAAGATGTTCGCCGTGCTTTCCCGCAGGCTCAGGGGGTTTGTACGCCAGATTGAAACGCTTGCCCTGAAGGAGGTGCCTGCAAGACTTGCCACACATGTGCTGCTTTTAAGTGAAAATCAGGGCGCAAGCCAGCGAATCAGCCTCAACATAAACAAAACCCATCTTGCATCCCTGATTGGCACCGTCCCGGAAACACTGTCCCGCGCATTTGCAAGGCTTTCCTCAGAAGAGATACTTTCAATAGAAGGCCAGGAGATTGTGATCCTCGACCGCAAAGCCCTTGAAGCTGTGTCAAAAGGAGAAAAAAAACTGGGGTAAAACTATCCAGCAGCACCCCCCATCTGCTGTGTCATCGGCCTGCTCATGTGCAGGCAGCACACTTCGCAGGCTCTTCCTTGCATCTGGGGCACTGCTGAATAGTTACAACAGTACGGTGATTTTCGTTCGTTTTCAGCATTATGCTGGATAGTTACGTCTTTTTGGAGCAGTGGATGCTGGCATTGTCCAATATGATCGAAATGTTCCCAAAAATGTCACGCACAAGCTTTAAGGACATCAGAACGTGCCGCCCATTCGGAACTCCCAGTTGCTTTTGTCCTCATCTTTCTTGGCATCCAGATTATAGCCCCATTCCACACGCAGCGGCCCCATTGGAGAGAGCCATCTGATGCCGAGTCCTATGGATTTTCTCAGGTCTGAAAATTGATAGCCTGAGTCTTCGCCCCAGACATTTCCCATATCCAGGAACGTGACGCCATGTACGCCCATGTCCTTGATTAGAGGAAATATTGTTTCCATCTGGGTGTAGGCCATGTATTCGCCGCCGATGCGCTCGTTTGTCTTAGGGTCAACGGGGCTGATGCGTCCTGATTTGAAGCCCCTGACCGAGTCTATGCCGCCCAGGAAGTATTTTTCGTAGATCGGCAGCTTGCCATCGCTTCCCTCCACCACATATCCTGCCCCGGCCTTGATGTGGCCTACAAGTTCCTTCCATATCGGATGGTAGTAGCTCGCAGTGCCATTGAACTTGTAAAATCCACTGTCTCCGCCCAGGAAGCCTCCGGCGTATTCGGCAAAAAGAGTATTGTACCAGCCTTTAGACGGCAGGTAGTAGTCATTTCTGGTGTCATAAACTAATTTGAGGTTGAGTGCCCTTGTGGCCTTGATCTCCATGGAATCTTTGATGATTTGAGAAGCGTTATCTGCCACGTCAGAAAGTGTGGTGTTGTCTATGCGTGTCCCTACATAGGCCTTGAGTTCGTCGGTGAGCGGGTAGCCGAAAAACAGCTCTGCTCCGGCAGATTTCTTGGTATAGTCATCATAGGACACCTCCCAGTTGTAAATGCTGGTTCCAAAACTCCAATCAGTGTCAAAGACGTAAGGATCTGTAAAATTCAGTGAGAAGCGATTGGTGACAGCACCGATTATGCCTTTGAAACCAAGGGTCTGGCCATTGCCCATGAAGTTTCTCTTGGTGATGTCTCCCATGAAGATCAGCTTGTCCACAGAGCTGTAGCCTGCCCCGATACTGAAACTGCCAGTCGGACGTTCCTTGACCTGCACATCCAGCTTCATGGTGTCTTCCTGCGTGCCTTTTGTGGGATTCAGGTTGACGTCTTCAAAGAAGCCGAGGCGTTTGAGCCTGTCCTTGCTCTTTTTAAGGTCTGTGGCGTTGAATTTGTCTAATTCATTTACCCTGAGTTCCCTGCGGATAACCTTGTCTCTTGTCTCCACATTGCCTGTGATGTCAATGCGTTCAAATCTGACAACCTTGCCCTCGTTGACCTTGAGTTTGATATTTACAAGCTTTTTTTCCTTGTCTTTAGTGATGACAGGGTTAACGTCAGCATAGGCGTAGCCCTCGTCTGCATACAGATCAGTCAAGGAAAGGACATCTTTACGAAGAAGCTCCTGGCTGAAATAAGGCTTTTCCTTGATCGTCATTTTGGCGAGTACCTTGGATGGATCATTAAAATGTTTTTCTTCTACGCTTATCTCGCCTACCCCGTATCGCTCGCCCTCCTCAATGGGAATGCTTATCACAATAGCGCCGTTTGTCTTGTCAATCTCAGGCTCGCCAACAACCGCATCCACATAGCCGTTGTTGTGATAATAAGCGGATATCCTCCCCAGATCCCGCTCAAGGGCGTCTGACTTCAGCACACCAGCCTCACCCTTGATGGTTGCCATGATATTTTTCAAATTCAGATACCAGAACGGTTTCTTTTCAGTGGTTTCAAGCAGTTTTTTGAGCTCGCTGTCAGAAAACGCCTTGTTCCCATTGAACTCAATGGATGTTATGGCGACCTTTTTTCCTTCTTTGATCTCAAAGACCACATCGGCCTCTTTTTCAGATATAGGGGTCGGTTTTGCGGTTACCACTGTGTCCACATAGCCTTTTTCCTCATAAAGTGTCTCGATTTTCTTGGAGTTTTCCGAAAGCGCCTTGTTCTGAATGACAGCAAATTTTTTCAAATCCAGCACGTCTCTTATGTCGTTTTCTTTAAGAACGTTGTTGCCTGTGATTTTTATCTGTCTGATCGCAGGTTTTTCCCTCACAAAAAACGTGATGATCTTGCCTTCTTTTTTTTCAGAGACATCTATCTGGACATCTTCAAAATATCCCATATCATATATCGCTTTGATGTCTTTGCCGAAAGTCGCAGAAGAATAAGCGGTTCCTTTCTTAATGGATAGCACATTCGTGATGGCGTCCGCATCAATCCTGCGGTTGCCTCGCACCAGAACATCCATTACTGTTTCAGAAGAGCTCTGACTGGTTTCAAGTTTTTTTTCAAGGCTGTCAAGAAGGATGGTAAGCTGAGAGCTTTCGCCAAAGACGTAAACGGCATGCGGGGTCTTGTCAGGGGCCTTTATGTCGATGGTGTTGATATCAAGGCTGAGTTGTTCTCCGAGCCTGCTTACACTTCCAAGTATGATGGTGTCAGCCCCGGCTTTTTGGGCTGCCCTTATAGCTGTATCCATATCCTGTGCATCGCTTCCTGCAACCTCAACCTTAATGCCTTTGGATTCGAGCCTGCGGGCAAGGCCGGACTGGACTTCCACTGCAGTTGAGTGGCTATCAGATGGACCAAAGTATGCCAGAGGAAAAATGACTGTTTTGTTTGACTTTGAGTCAGCGCTGCTTCCGTTAGCGCAGACCATTAATGAAAACCCTGTAAAAATCGTAAGTAAGCCTGAAATTTTTTTACGCATTGTGGCTCCTGTTAAAGCAAGGGCGCATCGCGATGCGCCCCTGCGCTTGATGCGAACGCATCAAACAACTCATGTGAAGACATTTGTTTGAGTTTGCCATCAAAAAGGCCAAATGTCCTGTTAAATCTGGATGCAAGCGCCAGGTCATGTGTTACTATCACGGTAGTGGTCTTATGCCGCTCATTCAGATCAAAGAGCAACTGCGCAACCTTTTCCCCTGTATGTGGGTCAAGGTTGCCTGTGGGTTCGTCGGCCATGAGCATCTCCGGCTCTTTGACCATAGCCCTGGCAAGCGCAACCCGCTGGCTTTCTCCTCCTGAAAGCTCTCCTGCCTTGTGATCCTTGCGGTGCAGAAGGCCAAACTCATCCAATACCCTGACAGAGCTTTTCATCGCCTCTTTATGGTCTGCGCCAGCGATCAGGCACGGCATCATTACGTTTTCAATAGCGGAAAACTCGGGGAGCAGGTGATGCATCTGAAAGACAAAACCAAGCCGTTTGTTTCTGAAGGCTGATCGTTGTTCATCGTCAAGCGCAAATGTGTCCTGACCAAAATGGAAAACAGTTCCTTTGGTCGGCCGGTCAATGGCGCCAAGTATATGGAGCAGTGTGGTCTTCCCAACACCTGAAACCCCGACTATACCTATGATTTCACCACAATAGATAGTGCAGTCCAGTTCCGAAAGCACCGCAAGGCTATCTGCGCCTGAGCCGTAGTTTTTTGACAGGCCTTTTGCCTCAATGGCGACTATTCTGCTTTCAGCAGGTTCAGAGTGCGTTTCGCTGCTATTGCGCATCATTTTCCTGCTGGCTTGCCACCTGATATGTCCCGCCTTCTATCTTGATGCAGAGACCTTCGACTAAGGCTGTTGCGACAACCTTGCGGGCCTGTGCAAGCACCCTGCCGACAGTCTGACGGGAAACGCCCATAAGTTGCGCTACTTCATCCTGATCGAGTCCGTTCATGTCAGAAAGCCGGATGGCCTCAAACCCTTCAACTGTCAGGACGAGTTCCTTGAGCATCTTCATCGGTATGCCGCGAGGCTTGAAATAGGTTACAGTCGGTTCTGTCTGAACTATGCGACATTTAGGCGGTCTTGCCATAATTTAATTCTCCTCTTATTTCCTTTAAAACTTCAGACAGGGCCTGAATACAGCGTTCATTTTCCTGCTTGAGTCCTGCTGTGATTCTTATGCAGCCAGGCAGGCCAAATGAGGTCATCGCCCGTATGATTACGCCCTTTTTTAACATTGCCTCAAAGACCTGCTGTCCTTCGCACTTTACATCCGCCAGTACAAAATTGGTCTGGCTCAGCACAGGCTCACATCCCAGTCCCTTTAATTCCCTTGTGAGATAGTCAATCCCTGACCAGGTAAGTTCAAGGGTTTTCTTAAAGTGTTCGTCATCGTCTAATGCTGCCAGAGCGCCTGTCTGGGCAAGGGCGTTTACGTTAAATGGTTGTCTGAGACGGTCGCACATACCAACCAGCCTCTCATCCATGATGCCGTAGCCAACCCTGAGACCTGCAAGTCCGTAAGCCTTGGAAAACGTCCTGATGGCTGCCAGACGATCATCTTTTTTAACATAATTCATGGCATTTGGCACGGATTGATCCCTTACAAAATCAATATACGCCTCATCAAGGACTATTACCACATGTTCAGGTGTATTCGCAAGAAAACTCTCAAAATCAGCCCTGTTCAGGCATGTCCCCATGGGATTGTTGGGGTTGTCCAGAAATATGAGCCTTGTCCTGTCAGTTATGGCAGTCCGGATGGCATTCAGGTCATGGACATTGCCACTGAGAGGGATATGCACATTGATCCCACCATTTGCCTGAACTACCTTCCGATAAACCAGAAAACTCGGATGGCTTGTCACGACCTCATTCCCTTTTTGCACAAGCCCTCTTACCAGCATCTCAATCAGATCATTCGAGCCGTTTCCAAGCACAATCCGGCTGGCTGCCACGCCGAGCCTTTCACTAAGACGTTTTTTGAGCATAAAGCCAGACCCGTCAGGGTAGCGGTGCAGGTCTGACAGTGCGTCCTGAATGGCTTTTACCGCATTGGGAGATGGGCCGAGGTTATTTTCATTGGAGGCAAGCTTGATGATGCTTTCAATGCCCAGCTCTCTTTTGAGCTCATCAATGGGTTTGCCTGGCGGGTATGGCGCAAGTTCACTCAAATATCGAGGTATGTTAACAGTCAGGCGTCTTTTGTTTTCTTCTGGCATGAGGTGTCACCGTTTTTGGGTTTATCTGTTGAAAAGCTCAGGGCAAAAGCAGAGGGCTGAAGGTTGTGGTCTGAATTTATTACAATGGATATGCCATGCTGACGCTCCAGCTCCACAAGCTCCATCCTTTTGATGTTGAGCAGATAGCTGGCAAGCCCGTGGTGGGCGTTGACAACGATTGAGCAGGGTTCATCTGTCTTTTTTGTTGCCGGAATCTCGGATGCCAATGAAGACTTGATGGAACGGATGCAATCCAGCGCTGCTATTTCCAGATTTTTTATACGTCCTGCGCCGTTACAATGAGGACATGGGGAGGATGCAATGGTGTGAACAGGGGCGTTCAGCTTTTGCCTCACAACCTCAATCAGACCGAATTCTGACACCCGCGAGACATCTATTTTTGCCTTGTCAGTTTTCAGGCATTCCCTCAGGTGCCGTTCAAGTTTCTGTCTATAGGAACGGTTGCGCATGTCAATAAAGTCCACAACAATAATGCCTCCCAGGTCACGCAGTCTGAGTTGGCGTGCTACTTCACAGGCCGCCTCCAGATTCGTGGCAAGGGCTGTGTCGTCCAGGTCTTTTTCCTTGACATTTTTTCCTGAATTGACATCAATGGAGACAAGCGCTTCTGTGGGTTCAATAATCAGATAGCCTCCTGATGGCAATGGCGCCTTGCGCTCCAGAATACCGGCTACCTTGTCTTCAAGGCCAAAGGCATGGAAAATCGGCATGGCTTCTGTATAGTGTTTCAGGATGTTGATGTGTCTCGGAGAGATGATTGCAAGAAAGGATTTGATGGAATTAAACATGGCCTCGTTGTCCACGTAAATGTCCGTCACCTTAGGGCCAAGAAAATCCCTGATGAATCTGGTTGCTATTTCCCTGTCATGGAACAGGACTGTCGGCGCTGGTGTTGTCCTGACTTTTTTCTTGAGAGACTCCCAAAGCCTCAGAAGATAGGCGAGATCCTTTTTCAGTTCTGTCTTAGGGATGCCGATAGAGGCGGTCCTTGCAATCAACCCTATGCCTTCCGGGCGTTTGCATTCGGCAATAATGGCCTTGAGTCTTTCTCTCTCCTTTTCATCCTCAATCTTTCTGGAGACTCCTGATTGGGATGCGCCTGGCATGAGCACAAGATATCTGCCTGGAATAGAAAGGTACGTACTCACAGCAGGCCCTTTGAGTGGCGTCTCCTCCTTGACTACCTGGACGATAACATCCTGTCCCTTTGTGAGTGAGCGGTTGATTTCCTCTCTTTTTTCCCTGTATTCATAGTATTCAGGATGCACGTCGTGAATGGGGAGGTATGCGTTTTTGCCAGGCCCTATTTCAACAAAGACTGCCTGAAGCCCTGGCTCTATATTCATAATCCTGCCTTTATAAATATTCCCACGGCTTTGCCTTGATGACAATGAGCTGATCTGAAATGCCTCCAACCCTTCAGGGCTTACAAGCGCCACGCGTACCAGCTCAGGCTGTTCCACACTCACAATAATTTTCCAGCCTACATCCCGCGCCTTGTCCCTGGACTGTGCTGGCTTATTTTTTGGGGCTTCCTGAGGCTCTTTAGTGTCCTGGCTTTCTTTTGGGGCTTCTTTTTTTCTGCTTTTTCTTGTCATTTATCCTCAAATCTTTTTGTTTTTACAAAATAAAAATCTTTCATGCTAAACTGTCGCGTGTAGATCAGGCTGTTGTTGGCGAGCATGTCAAGTTCGTCTGCAATCAATGCGATAGGCAGTTCGATAATGTCGGCCACCTCCTGAGCTGTCATTGGACGTCTTTCTAACATATCCATAATCCGGCGGGCAAGTTGCATTTTTTTTGTCTGGTTTTCTATTGAGCCAGACGTTTTCGGGCTGAACGCCATGCTTACCTCTGCCTTTTCTCCCACAGCAGAACTGAAAAAAGACAAGCGATCTGCTGAAACAGGTTGCGCCTGGGCATATGCAGGCGGGCGGCTTACAGTGCCAAGTTGCACCTTGTCAGGGGCAAGTCTTGGCAGAACCTGCAAAAGACCTGAGAGGTCTTCCTCCGTATCGTTGATGCCTTTTACGAGCAATACTTCAAGCCAGATTGTACCCTGGAATTCCTCTCTCAGACTTGCTATGCCGTCAATAATCGCCTCGAGCATTACAGATGGGTGAGGTCTGTTGATCTGCCTGAAGTGTTCCGGCACAACCGAATCAAGGGACGGAAGTATGATATCAGCCTGTGATATGGCCTTTCTGACTTGTCTATCTGAAAGCAGGGTTGCATTGGTCAGAACAGTTACAGGTTTGTCTGTCAGGTCTTTTGCAAGGCTGATAAGTTCTTTTATTGATGCATTCAGCGTGGGTTCTCCTGAAGCTGTGAAGGTCAGGGCATCAAACTCCAACTCCTTTGCTGGCAGCACTGTTTTCAGTTCGCGTTTCACCTGCTCAGTCAGTTCAAAAGAGCCAGGTTTGTATGTGTAAGTTTTTGTTGGACCTAACTCGCAATAGAGACAGTCGAGATTGCATGTCTTTTTTGGAAGCAGATCCACGCCAAGGGATCGGCCTAATCTTTTAGATGGCACAGGCCCAAATATGAGTTTTCGGCTTGGTATTGTCATGGGGGCATAATGTAATCTTTGTTCATTAAAACGTCTATGGGAATTTTTGGAACCACACTTAAAGTTTTGCCACAATCGGAATATTTTTAAGTATTGGCTCGTTGGGCAGGTGTTGAGACAGATAAGAGGTGATCTCTGAAATGCTTTGCTGATTGACTATTTTGCCATATAGATAGCGATGAAATAGCCAATTTCTCAAAAACCAGGAGAGAAAGGCCTTGAATATCTTCAGCGCATATTTTTTGTCTGTGAAATGGAAATCCATCAGGGTCGCCATGCGTTCAAGGACATCCATTGGCGAGCCCTGCCACTTGCGTTGATTAGTTATCTCCCAGAACAACCATGGCCTTACAAGGGCTGCCCGGCCGATCATAATCCCATCGCAGCCTGTGGATTCCAGGAGTTTTAATGCGCTCTCTATGTTCTGGACATCACCATTTCCAACAACAGAGATAGTTAACGCATCCTTCAGGATTTTTATGTCCTGCCACCCCGCAGGACGCTTGAAACCGTCTTTCATTTCGCGTGGGTGCAGGGTGATGCCGTCAACCCCAATTTTCTGTAACTTAAGACAAAAACTGATAAGTGGTTCCATGTTATGGTCTGGCCACGAGCGCAATTTTATAAAAAGTGGTAGCGTTGTGGCATTTCTTGCATGACTTACTATGGTCAATGCCTTTTCTGTATTTTTTTGAAGGGCTGCTCCCCATCCATAACGTACGATAGCTCCATTAGGGCAGCTCATGTTCAGGTCAATGGCATCAAACTCCATTGTGTCGAGCCTCTTGATTGCAGTTGCTATTGTGTCAGGCTCACCTCCGACAATCTGGGCGGCTGTCGGGAAGTCAAAGTTGCCTTTCTGGCAAAAAATGTCGTGTGCCGGGTTGGTGTTACAGAGGATGCGGGCATTGAGCATCTCTGTGTAAAGAAGGTTTGTCCCCCCAAGCTCTGCCATAAGCTGCCTGAAGGCCACATGGGTGTATCTGGCCATTGGGGCGAGTACAAGTTGTGCTGGAAACATGCCACTATTATAACTCAATGGATGTTCCAAAAATTAGAACTTTTGTTCAAATGCAGCGCAATATAGCAGTCGTTCGGCAGTTTGCGACTGTTTGCGACGTCATCAACGTTTGTACTCTCTGAATCTGGTTTCAACTTTTATCATGTGGTTGTGAACGATTCAGAAGACTTGTAAAGATCTTCAAAAAGTTGATCCATTGCTTCTTCTATCTGCTCCCGGCAATCTCTTGCAGCGATTTCATATCCGCATTCCTTGCAGACTAATTTTGCGTTGCTTCACCTGCCCTTCAACTGTGCTTCAGCAGCACAAACAGGGCAACGCAAGCGGAGGCCTTCAAGAGGTTGATGGGCAAGACATACGTCCGATGCAGTCATAATAAAATCCAAGCGCCATCACCTTGGCTGGATCGTAAATGTTTCTTGTGTCCACCAGAACCGGCCTTGTCATCTGGGTTTTAAGCCTTTCAAGATCGAGATTTCTGAATTCATTCCACTCTGTCATTACTACTACTGCATGAGATCCGGTTGCAGCGTCGTATGGATTCTGACAGTAGTCAATCTGCATCTCGGGAAAGCAGCGCTGAAACTCCTCGATTGCAGCAGGGTCATAGGCTGAGACAATTGCCCCAAGGGCGAGCAGGTCTTTGATGAGATAAATGGCGGCAGACTCGCGTGTATCGCTCGTGTTTGGCTTGAAGGCAAGACCAAGTACGCATATTTTTTTGTCTCTGATATTGCCTTCCAGGGCATTTGTCACCTTCTCTGTCATGTGCTGTCTTTGAAGCCTGTTTACCTCCATCACAGCCTCTGTTATCCTGACCGGGCTGCCAAAGTCATGGCCGATCCTGACAAATGCCTCCGTGTCTTTAGGGAAGCATGAGCCCCCGAAGCCAGGGCCTGGATGCAGAAATTTTGGGCCTATCCGCCTGTCAAGCCCCATTGCCCTGGCAACGTCAAGCACGTTCGCCCCTACCTTTTCGCACAGGTTTGCGACCTCGTTGATAAAAGAGATTTTGGTCGCAAGAAATGCGTTGGATGCATACTTTATGAGTTCCGCTGTCTCAAGACCGGTTAAAACAAAAGGGGTTTCAATGAGATAAAGTGGCCTGTATATATCCTTTACAATGGCAAGAGCGCGCGAGCTGTCAGAACCGAGCACAACCCTGTTTGGTCTCATGAAGTCCTCAACTGCAGAGCCTTCCCTTAAAAACTCCGGATTGGAAACTATATCAACCTCGACATCCTGTTTTTTGTGCTGGTCTATGATGGCCTTGATCTTGCGATTGGTTCCCACCGGAACAGTGCTTTTTGTAACTATCACCCTGTAATCATTCAGGCTTATGGCTATCTCTTTTGCAGCTTCGTAAATAAATGAAAGATCTACTCCTCCATTGCTGTCCGAAGGTGTGCCCACTCCGAGAAAGATCACCAGAGACTGCTCAACCGCTGACCTGAGGTCTGTTGAAAAAGAAAGCCTGCTGTTTGCAGTGTGTCTGTCCACGAGTTCTTTCAGGCCTGGCTCAAAAAAAGGAAGACGCCCCTGTCTCAACATTTCTATCTTCGAGGCGTCCTTGTCCACACAAATGACATCCATGCCGAAGTCAGCAAGGCCCGCCCCTGCCACAAGCCCTACATAGCCTGTGCCGATTACTGTTATGTGCATTTTGACCTCACAGAAGAAGGTTCCAATTTTTGAAACCTCTCTATATTTTTTTATCAATAAAATAAGCCTTATACCATTGCCAGAAGTTTCCAATGCCTGTTTCCACCGATGTGGCAGGCTTGAAGCCCACATCCTTTTCAAGGTCTGATACATCTGCATAAGTGGCAGGCACATCCCCTGGCTGTAGAGGCAGAAAGTTTTTTTCCGCCTTTTTGCCTATGGCATTTTCCAGCGTTTCTATGTAATGCATGAGGGAAACTGGGTTGTTGTTTCCGATATTGTAGAGTTTGTAGGGTGCATTGCTTGTGGATGGGTCAGGCGCTGTGCTGTTCCACTCTGAGTTTGGCGTTGGGATATTTTCAATCACGCGAACAACGCCTTCCACAATATCATCTATATATGTGAAATCCCGTTCCATTTTGCCATAATTGAAGACATCGATGGGACGGTCTTCCACGATTGCCTTGGTAAAAAGAAATAGAGCCATGTCTGGTCTGCCCCAAGGACCATAAACTGTAAAGAAACGCAATCCCGTGCATGGAATGCGGTAAAGATGTGCATATGTGTGCGCCATAAGCTCATTAGCCTTTTTCGTGGCGGCGTAAAGCGAAAGCGGGTGATCCACATTTTTATGCACTGAAAAAGGCATGTTTGTGTTCGCTCCATAGACAGAGCTTGAGGATGCAAAGACAAGGTGCTGGACTCCATTGTGCCTGCACCCTTCAAGGATATTCAGGAAGCCCAGCACGTTGGTGTCAACGTATGAATATGGGTCTTTTAGGGAGTGACGCACCCCTGCCTGGGCAGCAAGATTTACCACAGCGTCGAAGCCTTCTGCCTGGAAAAGAGAGGTCATGGCCGCCCTGTCAGCCATATCCATCCGCACCAGCTTGAAGGCAGGATGTTTGAGAAAATGCCTGACCCTTGCCTCCTTGATGGCAGGATCATAGTAAGGGGTGAAATTATCTATGCCAACTACGGTTTTTCCAGCTTCGAGCAGCCTGTGAGAAAGGTTGGAACCTATGAATCCTGCTGCGCCGGTAACAAGTATTTTTTTTAGATTTGACATTGTTCCTGCCTTAGCTTGATTTTGACTTTTGATGGTGAGTTACTACTCCACAGTAACGCTTTTTGCAAGGTTTCTGGGTTTGTCTACGTCACAACCCCTTGCAACGGCTATTTCGTAGGCCAGTAATTGCAACGGAACAACTGTCATGACAGGTGCACAGTCATGGTTCACAAGTCTTGGAATTGGAATAAAAAAATGTGATGCCCGTTGCAATTCCTCGTCCTGTTCCTCTCCTATCGCCACTATTATGCCTTTTCTGGCCCGTGCCTCCTGGATATTGCTGAGTATCTTTTCGTACACATGATCCATCGGACACAGGGCTACAAGAGGCATGTTTTTGTCAATCATGGCAATAGGGCCGTGTTTCATCTCGCCTGCAGCATAGCCTTCTGCGTGGATGTAGGATATCTCCTTGAGTTTGAGCGCTCCCTCAAGGGCAACAGGAAACTGAAGATTTCTGCCAAGATATAGAAAATCCCTCCGGTCATACAGGACATCAGAGATCAGGCGTGCTTTTTCATGCCAGATGGGCAGCCATTTTTCCAGATCAAAGGCTATGGACAAAAGGGCGTGAATGAGTTGTTTACATTTCTGTGATGAAAGGGTTTTTCTGAGTTGCGCCATGTAAAGGCCGAAACAGTATAAGGCAGTCAACTGGCTCGTGAATGCCTTTGTGGAGGCAACGCCTATTTCTGGTCCTGCATGGGTCAGTATGGTAGCGTCTGCCCCGCGATATATGGCGCTTCCAAGCACGTTGCAGATGGCCATAATAGTGGCGTTTTGTTTTTTGGCCATCTTCATGGCTGCGAGTGTGTCAGCAGTCTCACCAGATTGCGAGATAGAAATAACTAATGTGGAACTGTCCACCGGGTACTGTCTGTAGCGAAACTCTGATGCAAGTTCAACCTCAACGGCAAACCCCGCCCATTTTTCAAGCCAGTATCGAGCTACAAGGCCTGCATGCCAGGATGTCCCACAGGCTAATATCACAATTTTTTTGATTTTTTTCTTTAAGGACTCCTCAATTCCCGCAAGTTCTATGCAGATGGCCTTGCCATCTTCCGCAGAAATCCTTCCCCTTGCAGTGTTTACAATGGCCTGTGGCTGCTCGTAGATTTCCTTGAGCATGAAGTGAGGATAGCCACCTCTCTGCGCCATCTCTGCATCCCATGAGATTTTCATGGGGTCTTTTTGCAGTTCTTTTCCTGAACTCAGTGAGAAAAAACGAGGTTTGTCAACGGAAATGATGGCCATCTCATCGTCTTCCAGAAAAACAAATTCCTTTGTGTAAGCGAGCAGGGCAGGTATGTCAGATGCCACAATGCCTTCGTGTGTCCCGTTAGTTGAGGCGCCTACGACAAGAGGGCTGTGTCTTTTTGCCGCAACCAACATTCCTGGACATTTTTGCCACATCACTGTGACAGCAAAAGAACCTTCCACTGTCGCAAGCGCCAGTCTGACAGCCTCAGGAAGGTCATTGTTCAGATGTTTTTCAATGAGATGAGCGAGCACTTCTGTATCTGTTTCTGAAGTGAAGTGATGTCCTTCAGATATTAGCTGCTGTTTAAGGGAGCGATAGTTTTCGATAATTCCATTATGCACAACTGCGATCTCTCCAGTGCAGTCCACATGCGGATGGGCATTTGCGCTGGTTGGCTCGCCATGAGTTGCCCATCTGGTATGACCTATGCCTGTTGTTATTGTGGAAGGAGCCTGGGCAGTAGCTATCAGTTTCTCCAGATTTTCAAGCCTTCCTTCGCTTTTAAGCCTTCCAATCCCGTTTTTATCTATCCAGGCAACGCCGGCTGAGTCATATCCTCTGTACTCAAGCCTTTTAAGACCTTCAATCAACAGAGGCAGAACCGGACGGTTTCCCGTATAACCAACTATTCCACACATTGATCTGTGTCCTCATCTTTTTTTGTAATTTTGAGCGCAAGTTCATATATTTTACCTTTTGGCAGTCCTGAAATCCTTGCCAGCAATTCAGAAGCGCTTTTTACAGAGGTCTTTTTTTCTGACAGGGCAAGCGTCAGGATATCTGCAAGCGCATCATTGTATCCGTTTGAAATGCACGCATCATGTCGGGTTGTCGCTCCTGCCAGGACAAAGACTATTTCACCTTTTATGCCATTTTTACTGAGGGTTTCAAGAAGCTGAGAGAGGCTGGAACAAATGATTTCTTCGTGCATCTTGGTGAGTTCTCTCATGAAAGAGACAGGACGATCTCCAAAAACATTCAGGATGTCAGCAAGGCTGTCTTGAATCCTATGTGGAGCTTCAAAAAAGACCATTGCTTCCGGAACTAAAGCAAGGAGTTGGAGCCTGCTGAGCCGTTCAGGGCGTTTTGCAGGCAAAAAACCCTCGAAATGAAACCTGTCAGCAGAGATTCCTGCAACGCTGAGTGCTGCTGCGATGCTTGAAGGTCCAGGTATTGGAGTCACAGTAAAGCCTGCCTTGCGGACTGCCTTTACAAGCCGAGCTCCCGGGTCTGACAGGCCTGGCGTGCCTGCGTCTGTGACAAAAGCGACATCGTCGTCATTTTGGAGGGAACTGATAATGGCTTGGGCAGCTTTCTCCTCATTGTGTTCGTGACAGGATATTAGTTTTGCGCTGATTTCAAAATAATTGAGGAGTTTCAGGCTGTGTCTTGTGTCTTCAGCAGCTATGACATGCACTGCTTTTAATGTTTCAATCGCCCGAAGCGTGATATCTTTGAGGTTTCCTATTGGGGTTGCCACCACATAAAGTTTTGACATGCAGAGGTTGTATCAAGTTTTCAGGAAAATACAATGCAAAAGGGCTGTTCTGGGTATTTTTTTTGGTTTTTCCATTCCAAGTAACTTAACTTGTTGAAATTGTGTATTTTTGATTTTCACCGGCAATTG
>DYLC01000014.1 GCA_020722285.1 Desulfobulbus propionicus
GTATATCAAGAGGGTTGACCATATTTTAGCTCCCTTCCATAGCCTTTTCAGTCAGAGTTGCAGGCAATGTCTTGACTGGCTTTACCCCGAGCTCCTTAAGCATCTCTGCCTGACGGATTACATTGCCTTTCCTTTCATAAAGCTTGCCACAGGCCTCGTCATAACTCGACTGCGCCTGTCTGAGGCGTTCCCCCACCTTTTCAAGGTCTGTCACAAAGCCGACAAGACGATCGTAAAGCTCAGCGCCTCTCTTTGCAATCTCCTGGGCATTTCTGTTCTGAGCCTCCTGTCTCCACAGATGTGCAACTGTCCTGACAACAAAGAGCAGTGTTGAAGGGCTTACAAGCAACACGTTTTTCTGCCATGCATCCATAAAAAGCTCACGGTCATTGGTTACTGCAAGCATGAAGGCTGGTTCTATCGGAATGAACATCAGGACAAAATCCAGGGCATTTAATGAGTAGATATTCTGATAATTTTTAGAGGATAGGTTGTTGATATGGCCTCTCATTGAAATCAGATGTCTTTTCAGGGCATCCTGACGGTCGTTATCAGCCTCTGCTGTGACAAAATCCTCATAGGCATTCAGAGACACCTTAGAGTCAATCACCATGTGCCTGTTTTCAGGCAGATTGATCACCACATCCGGCTGAACCCTGCCACCTGTATCAGTAGCAAAACTGGCCTGAACGATATATTCTTCACCCTTTCTGAGGCCTGATGCATCGAGGATGCGCTCCAGTACAAATTCACCCCAGTTTCCCTGGGTTTTTGCCGATCCCTTAAGGGCTTTGGTGAGATTTTTTGCCTCCCTGCTCAGTGTCTGATTGAGCTCCATGAGCTGTCGTACCTGTTCAGCAAGGGATGTCCTGTCCTTGCCTTCCTGCACATAACAGGCCTCAACCTTCTCCTGAAATTCATAGATCCTTGCCTTGAGAGGCGCTAAAATCTGTGAAATGTTGAGTTGATTCTGCTCCGTAAACCTCTTTGACTTTTCTTCAAAGATGTCAGAAGCCAATGTTTTGAACTGGTTTGAAAGGGTTTCCTTTGCCTCAAGCAGTAAACGAAGCCTTTCTTTTGCCTCTCCTGCCTCAATCTCCTGCCTTGCCCTCAAATCTGCAAGCTGAGTCTCGGACATGGCTCTAAGCTCCCTTTCCTGCTTAAGGTTTGCCTGATGAGTCCTGAGATCAGTCAATAAATCTGCGTTTCTTTCTAACTCTGCCTTAAGAGTCGCAGTCAATCGGCTGATTTCCTCGCGAAGACCACTTACCTCACGCCTTTTTTCATCATGCAATCCGTACATCTCATTCAACTTGGACTCCATCATGGAAACCCTGTTTAAACGCTCTGTCAGGGATACGATTTCCATCTCTTTTTCTGCGACCTTTATTGTCATCTGATTGCGCATATAAAGCAAGCCGATCACCACACCAAAGAGACCTGAAACAATAACGCTAAAAATAAAAAACACCTGGCTATCCATTTACAATTTTCCACAACATCTCTTTAACTGCTTCAATTCTGTAAGGTTTTTCAATAACGCCCTTGAATCCATATTTACGATAGTTTGCCATGACAGGATCATCAGCATAGCCGCTGGATACGATTATCTTTGCAGCAGGATCCAGCTCAATGTGTTCAACCACGCTCATAAAATTGCTATTTTTCTCAATGGATGCGTTGCTTGTCGGCAAAAAATGTTCACATACAGGGGTATCCTGCGCTTTTTTGCCTCCTTAAGCCTTGCCATCGAACAAAATTTCTGATTTCTGGAACCTCTCTAAGGATTGAAAATCTGCTTAAAGCAACTGCTTATCTTGAAACAAATTCAGGAAGAATATCAATTTTCAATACTCATCTTCGCTGTCAAAGTCTTCGTGCATCATATCATTCCAATTTTCTGGCTCATCAGTTGTCTCAAGCTCCATCTCATCCCATTCATCCAACGATATTTCGTCTATGGAGCTATCATCATATTGTATATCAATGACGTCGTCCGAAGCAGTATAATCAAGCACCTGAAATATCCTGCCTGTCTCCATATCTTCATACCAGATGCCAACTATTGGTTCATCTGCCATAAAAAAACCTCCTCGAGTAATTTTCTGCAAAATATCATAAAAAGTATTATTGCTATGTAAAAAAAGGGTAAGTTAATTTAGCAATGTGCTTTTATTTTCCAGGAAAGTTCCAGAATTTGCTATTTTGCCCGCAAGCGTCAGCTTTCTTAACCCTGCGAAGCAGGGTGGGCATGGCTTCGTTGTTTGTAGGCTGGCAAATTGCTTTGCAATTTTCCAAGCCTTGCTTTTTATTGCAAGGCGTAGGGCAAACGCTCACATACAGAAAGGTAACTATCCAGCAGCACCCCATCTGCTGTGTCATCGGCCTGCTCATGTGCAGGCAGCACACTTCGCAGGCCTCTTCCTTGCATCTGGGGCACTGCTGAATAGTTACAGTACAGTGGTTTTCGTTCGTTTTCGGCATTATACTGGATAGTTACACAGAAAGTATGCTGCGCTTTTCAACCTCTATCTGTCAGACTTTTCCTGTTCTGATACGAGGATCTGCCATGGCATAGCTGACGTCTGCCAGAAGGTTTCCAAGAAGGGTCAAAGCTGCCACAATCACGAGATTTCCCATGAGCACAGGATAATCCCGCGACATTACGCTTGTCCACATCAACTGACCTATGCCTGGAATAGCAAAAATAGATTCAAAGATAACACTTCCTCCTATCAAACCAGGGATTGAAAGACCAGATATCGTTACAATAGGCAACATGGCATTTCTTAATGCATGCTTGTAAATCACCTGTGATTCAGGCAATCCTTTCGCACGCGCTGTCAAAATAAAATCCTGACGCAGGATTTCAAGCATCGAAGACCTGGCATAGCGCGAAAGCCCTGCAAGCCCACCTGTAGCCGAAACCAGCACAGGCAGAAAAAGATGCCTTGACCAATCCCATATTTTTTCAAAAATACCCATCTGTTCATAGCCCATCAGGCTGTGGATGCCTGAAACAGGAAGCCAACCCAGATATACACCAAAAAAAAGCATCAAGAGCAGGGCAATCCAGAAGGAAGGAGCAGCATACAATGCAAACACGCTGACAGTGACAGCTTTATCAAAAAAGGCTCCGCGCCTGACTGCCGAATGAACGCCAAGGGGAATCGCCAGGAGAAAGATAAAAAACATGGAAAGGATATTCACCAGTATGGTGACTGGAAGCCTTTCCCTGATTTTGTCCCACACAGGCCTTCTGTCCGCCTGAAAGGATTTCCCAAGATCAAGCGTAACAAGTCCCTTTAACCACTTCAAATATTGGACATATACAGGCTTATCAAGACCATACTGCGCCCTGAGCCGATCTCTCATCTCAGGTGTCATCTTGGGATTGAAATCTGTCTGAACTGCCATTGGCTCACCAGGCGCAAGGTGCATGACAGTGAATGAGATAAGGGTAATCCCCAAAAATGTGGGAATGATCCCTAAAATCCTTTTCAATAAGTACTGAATCATAGCCTGCCCCTTGTGCCTCTTGCCCTGTTGATTGCCCTTCTCAAACTAAATGCATGCGCCTTACCCGCAAAATGAAGCGGACTTCTGCCTGAAACAGGATCAAAAGCAGCAGGATTAGCGGCGCACAGGTATTGAACCTCACGTCCCATTGCGCTCACGATGTCTTCGATTTTAACTCCTTCCACTTTTGCCAATATCTTATTCAAAGCCAGCCAGGTCGCACCACAAGGCGCGCCTTTCAGCACTCTTACATCTCTTACAAAATTCAGCTCAATTTCAACCTCAAACTCAGGCAACCCGAACTGCTCACCATATCTGCCTGTTCTTTTATTAACTCCAAGGCCACAACATGTAAAAGGACAGATTGCGCCTTTGATTTTCTGACCTGATGCAATCACCGGTATTTCTTTCTGATTGCAAAGACTCACAAGCCCTTCAGACAAATCAGGATGTCTGAGATAGTCAAGCACAAGGTCACACGAAGGCGCATCCCCAAGATATTCAACAGGATCATCTATGAAACCAGGAAGTTCCATATCAAAGCTGATTACTGACTTGATTTGAATGCCAGTTCCATACTGCTCAATGCCCTGTATCTTTTTTAAGGCAGATCCCCTTTGCTGAAAAATTACTATTTCAAACACTTTTTGCATATTTTTAGTTCTCAGACATTGAGTTCCGCATTTAATTCTGCAAAAGTCATGACCAATCTGCATCTTACATTGTGAAGATGAATACTTTCAAGGCTTACACTCTCAATCTCAATGACGCTGTCAGGTTCAAGCCTGTCTGCAAGGTTTACAAACACCTGCTCTGCCACACTCCTCACTGCATCCTCAGCAAACTGTGGTTTGAGATGCGATTTCATAACAAGTTCAGCTTCATCAGGCCGCTTGAGCAGGTCCTGCACTACATGCAGCCCGCTTTGAAGACAAGTTAAAAGATCGTCAAAACCTATGCCCCCACGTTTGTCTTCCAGTAAAAGCAGGGTAAGTGAGCGCTGGGAATGGGTTGGGCATGGCAAGACGCCTTTGTTGGCGCAAGATACAAAATCCTGAAGATAAACCTGTGTACATGGACATGCTGTGATATGGGCAACCTGCACACCGATTTTTGTAGTTGTGGCTATTGTATTGTTTCTTCTGAATGCCTTTGTTTTGGCAAAGACAGTCAAAGAGTCCAGCGAAGGCTTGTTGCTCACAAATGTCTTGGTCAGTAAAGGCATTTTACCAGACAGTAAGACAGTAACGCTGTCTCCCCGCTGAAACTTCAATATCTGACTTCCGAGTTCTGTTGAATAGTGACGTATGTCCTCAAACTCCTGTTCATGGAGCTCTGAGATGACGCCTTCCATCCTTGACATATGTATCCCCCTGAAACCAGCGGGCAGACTCACGGAAATATCCGCCTCAAACGGCAACAACCCCTGCCTTAGTTTGACCCATACTATTTTTGAGCTGATTCCCACTTCTGAAAGCCCGATTCTGACAGCAGGGGTCTCTTCCGGAACATCGCGCATGTTTTCAATAATGCGCTGGTGATCAGCGGCAGAAATCAAAGGAGTCTGTGTTTTGCGGCAAGATACCAGTCCTGCACATTTTTCCATTTATATCCATCCTGTTTTATGAGTTCTGCATGACTCCTTGCCCAGATTGCATCCTCGTCTGTAACCCAACGGCTTGAAAGCATTTCGCCACAAACTCGTCCCCATATCAGTCCAGCTTCTGTGGTGAGGTCCTTGTTGCAACAAAGATTTGCGCCATGCATATATCTTGTAGTGATTATATTGTCAGTAAAGCCGAATCTGTGCTGCTCTGCAAGCCTCAAAAAAAACACCCAGTCCTCCCCTGGATAATCCTCTGGAAAACCTCCTGACTGCATATATGCCTTACGGGTTATTGAAAAAGAAGACGGCACGAGAAAACACCACCTGAAAAGCTCTCTTTTTATCCAGCCGGAAAACCTTTGCCAGTGATCAGGAATCAAAAAAAAACCTTGATCAGCATAAGATTCATGGGAAAACAAACTGATATTTTTAGTCACACCATAACAAGCTTCATCCCCCTGGCTGTGAGAGTACAAAAGCGCATGGACATGATTTTCATGCCATATATCATCGGAGTCGAGGAAAAAAAGCAGGTCTCCGTTTGCACAATCTGCCCCGACATTTCTGGCATGACCAGGCCCACAGTTTTTTGTTGAAACAACCCTGACACCTTGAAAACGCCTCTTGACTTCCGATGCGGTCCCATCTGTGGAGCCATCATCAACGACGATTATCTCATGGACAGAAAGCGTCTGCGCAAACACGCTTTCTATGGCTCTTACAATCATATCTCTTCTGTTAAAGGTTGGTATGATACAGCTTGTTCTCATATCCCCTGCTTTATGTTATCTTAATAATCTATGTGAGGTTCCAAAATTGCCCTTTTGCCCGCAAGCATCAGCTTTCCTAACCTTGCGAAGCAGGGTGGGCATGGCCGTGGCTATTTTAAGGCTGAAAATGCCTTGCCATTGAACAAAATTTCTATTTTTTGGAACCTCCCCTATATTAACAAAACCTGAAGAGAACACTCAAGTTGCATCATCAGTTTAAAAAAAAATATATCTACAAAGAAACAAACAAAACCGTCGGCAAAACCATCCACCAATACGGTCTTCTCGAAGATGGCGACAGAATACTTGCGGCAGTCTCTGGTGGGGTTGACAGCCTTGTAATGCTGTGGTTTCTCCGTCAATGGCTTGAAAAGGCACCTATAAACTACACATTGATACCAGTTTATTTGGACATGGGGTTTGGAGGCTACGCCTTTGAAGGGCTTAAATCTTACTTTTCAACACTCCAATTCAGCTTTCATGTTGAACAAACGGACTACGGCAGGCTTGCACACAGCAATTTTAACAAGGAAAAAAGTCCCTGTTTTCTCTGCTCCATGCTCAGACGCAAACGCTTGTTTGAGCTGGCAGGGGCCTATGGTTGCAATAAAATAGCTATGGGACACAACCAGGAAGACCTGATTGAGACTTTTTTTATGAATCTGTGCTATGCTGGAGAGATGAGTACAATTGTGCCAAAACAGGTCATGTTTAGAGGAATGATGAACATAATCCGGCCGCTGGCGCTTGTACAAAAAAAAATGATTCAAAAAATTGCCTCCATTATTGGGCTGACATCTTATCAAAACCCATGTCCTTCTGCCGGAATGACATCACGACAGCATATTAAAGAACTGCTTCAGGCCCTTTATAAAAAAGACAGACGTATAAAAAATAGCATGATAAATGCGCTTGGAAACATCAAACAGGAATATCTGTTGTAACAAAAAAATCTTGTGCAATATTTTTTTCATATAACATATTGTATTATATAGACTTTATTGGTATAAAAAACTCCTGTAATAATGATAGGTAGAGCTTTTATTTGTGAATCAGCAGGGAGAGGGATCAAATGAACAAATCAGAACTGGTGCAGGAATTTGCACAGGAAACAGGGATGCATCCAGGCGCCGCAGAATATGTAATAAACGAAATCTTTACAGCTATGACAGAAAGCCTTGTCAAGGGCGACGGGATTGAAATCCGTGGGTTCGGCAGTTTTGTGGTCAGAGAATATGCCCCTTATAAAGGCAGGAACCCCAAAAGCGGCACATCCATCCAGGTGCAGGAGAAAAAATTGCCATTTTTCAAGGTCGGGAAAGAGCTTAAAGAGCGGGTAGTTAATTTCAATGTCAAGAAAAAATAGTAATTTTTGGAACCTCCCGTTTATAAAAGTGGGCCAGTGCCGGACGTACATAAAAAAAAGGAGCGCAATATACGCTCCTTCACAATGCCTGTTCCATGTACAATATCTAATAAAACTCTTTTGCCTCAGTCTCCACTTTACTAAGCATTTTGGCATAATAACGTCTGCATTTCATCAAAAAAAGTTCCTTACGCCATGAGCTTGCCTCTACATCCGGCTTTTCAAAAGGCGCATCCCAGCATGCAAGCATCAGCAGTTGCATAGGTTTTTGGGTATCGCTGAGACACTTCAGTTTCAGTTCATAATGCTGAATCAATGACTGCAACTGAATTTTTTTATCAATAGGATTTACCCATTCCTTTTCTTCTGTTTTATAAAAAGGTAACATGACATGCGCCCTCCTTTGCAAAGTATTTTGCAACAAGTAAAATGCAAGATAAATACCATAGGCATAAGCCGCGTTATAAAGGTAAATTACAGAAAAAATCAGGAATGCCGAACATAACAATAAAATTAGGGTAACCATCGTAATCCCTACATGGGTATCCTTTTGCACAGACAGGCACCAATGGCAACCACTACTCAGGTCTCACTAAGCTCAAAGGTTATAGATATCACTGTTCGCAGCAGACAGAAGGCTGCCCTTGAACGGCTTGAAAGTATTCCAACCCCTCCTTTGGCCTTAAATGAGATCATCAAACTGCTAAATGACGCTGACAGTTCTGTATTGCGCCTTGAAGAACTGATACTTTCAGAGCCTGGCATAGCTGCGATGGTAATCAAGGTCGTAAACAGCCCTGTTTACTACCCAGTCCATCCAATTGAAACCATCAGCAGGGCTATCATGTTTCTTGGCTTTGATGAAATTAAAAAAATAGCCATGAAGGTCGGCGTACTATCACCATTTAAACAGAAAGATATTGTCCAGGAACTCAGCATGATTGCAAATCACAGCATTGCCACGGCAATGATAACGGCAATGCTGTCAGAGCAAATAAGCCAGAATAACTATGGTGAAGACCGTTCGCTTGCCTATCTCGTTGGGCTGGTTCATGACATTGGTCGAATGGCTATAGTTACCTGCTTCACAGATAACTGGAAAAAAATACGATATAAGGCCAAATCAGAGAATATCAGTCTGTTTGCAGCAGAAAAAAGCTTTTTATTCAACCACACTCTAATCGGAAACTGGCTTGCAGACCGATGGCAACTGCCAGGCAATATAAAAAATGCTGTAGCCAATCACCACGCACCACTGAATGACTCTGCCACAACACCTTTGAGCGCTGCGGTACAGCTTGCAGATTATCTTTCCTATAAGCTTGGCCTGGACGAACATACAGCGCCGGATATCAATGAAGAGGCATTTGTCCTTTATCTTGGGATTCCAGCCGGTTTTCTTGACTATATGAAGTCACAATTGGGCGCCATCAAAAAACTATCATCTGATATGGCAAAAACCATGCTTTAACGATTTCAGGCATGTTTTTACTACCTGTTCTGCCGTAAAATATCGAGAAATGGATTGCTTGCCTGGGGACCTGACTGGCTTTCGCCTGGACTTTTCCCACCGCCAGTCCTGGGGCCGCCAAAGATGGATGATATCCCTGCGCCTGAAGACACAGGCCCGATCGCCTGACCTGTCATCTCAGCTGGCAGATAGCGCGTGAAAACGAATTGAGGCTCGCCCTCAGGCGGCAGTACCGTAATCCTGACCTCCTCCAGTTCCTCAACCTCAAACTCCCGTTCTCCAAACTCCATATTCTCATCTGTCACAACAGTCACATCCCGCTCAATCTGATAGCTCCAGTCAGGATACTCCTCAATTCCGCCACTTTTGGACAGCCTTTCAGGCTGCCATGAAGGCTGAACCTGGGCAAATATAATGCTGGCGACCTCTCCGGCCTTTCGATGAAGAGCTGCTGTGTACACCTGTCTGTGGCCCTGAGCCAGTACGGACATAATCACTCCAAGGGCTATGCCGGTGATAGTTATGGCTATCAATACCTCCATCAATGTAAAACCGGCTGGCTTGCCGCTAAGTCTGAGATGTGTTGAACTCACATAAATATTCATTGGCCTATCTCTTTGTGCTCTACAGTACCCATAAGCCTGTTTACTTTTATTCTGTTGATGACATCTTCCTTCCACCAAAGGTCTATCTCTCCCCCGCTTGCACTGCCATCAGGGAAAAAATAAACAGCAAACAGGCCATCATCCAGCCTGGCAAGCCCTTTTGCCTCAATCTGAACTGTTTCAGGGATTGACTCATGGCCCTTGCCTTCAATATGATAATACCTGTTTTCGCCATCAATTATAAACCTGACGGTCTTGCCCCTGGCAAGGCTTATGCTTCTGGCGTGAGTTAACTCCTGCACGAAGTCAATCACCAACCTGTCCTCCTCTGACCGGAGCATCCCCCCCCCTATCGATACAAAGACCAGAGCGCTTGCAAGGGAGATAATCACCAGCACCACAATCAGCTCTACTAGTGTGAAACCTTTTTGGGTATTCACTTGTTTTATTCTCACCGTTTATTCTCTGTAACCTTCTTTTTTTGCATGACCCATACAAAAACAATGCCGAGTTCGTAAAGCCCAAGCAGTGGAATCGCCAGGATGCACTGATTTACCACGTCAGGCGTAGGGGTAAGAATTGCCGCTGCAACAAATGCCACAAAAATAAAATAACGCCTAAAATTTTTAAGCATTTCAACATGCACAATACCGGCAAGCCCCATAAGCCCCATAAAAACCGGCAATTCAAAGGAAAATCCAAAGGCCAGCAGCAGACTGATGGAAAGATCGAGGTATTGGGATACTTTTGGAAGGAGTTTCAGATCAGGAGAGCTATAACCGGCAAGAAACTTGAACGCGGCAGGCAGTGCGACCAGGTAGCCAAAAACACCGCCTGCAATAAAAAAAACAAATGAAGGAACCACATATAACAGCACAAAACGCCGTTCATGGCCATAAAGTCCAGGGGCTACAAACGCCCAAAGCTCATAAAAAAGCACAGGACTTGCCACAAATATCCCAATTACCAGGGCAAGCTTGAAATATGCAAAAAACGCCTCAGGGTAAGAGGTGAATACAAGCGAACTGTCCGCAGTCAGCCATGGCTCTATCAATCTAAAAAGCACCCCGAAAAGAGGGTCAATAAAGGCATAGCAGACAGCAGATGCGACTGAAAGCGCCACAAGACAGACAATTATACGCTGCCTCAACTCTGCAAGGTGTTTTGTAATCGGCATAGCCGACATGTGCTGTTGATCAGACATAACTGTTAAAAATTATAAAACCACTTTTCAGATGTAATGAGCTTAATTCCACCGTCCTGAACCAGCGCCATATTTTCAAGCCTCACGCCTCCAACACCTGCGATATAAATGCCGGGCTCAACAGTCACGACCATTCCCTGCTTGAGCATTATTTTATCAGCCTTTGGTGACAACCTCGGATGTTCGTGAATGGCAAGCCCTACACCATGGCCAAGGCTGTGCAGAAAATACCTGCCATAACCAGCATCCTCAATAACCTTTCTGGCAATATGGTCAGCCTCCTTGCCACTCATGCCTGCCCTTATCCCTTTTTGCGCATCACACTGGGCATGTCTCACAATAGCATAGATTTCCTTCATCTGAGGCGAAGGCTCTCCCAGAAATACTGTTCTTGTCATGTCAGAACAGTACCCCCCAAGCCTTACGCCCATGTCAATCACAATAGGCTCGCCATCCTGCAAAACCCTGTCTGTAGGAGTGGCATGTGGAAGTGCGGAATTAGGCCCTGAGGCTACAATCGGAGGAAAGGATGGGCCGTCCGCCAGACTGAATGCCCCCTCCAATATCCTCCATGCCACTGCCTTTTCTGTCATTCCAGGTCTGAGGCACTCCAGCATCGCTTCAAACACCTGTTCGGCTGCTGCCTGAGACCTGCTTATTGCCTCAGCCTCCGCATCATCCTTGATGCTGCGCATCTGCTCAAGTTCGCCAGACAACTCCTTAAAAACCACACCTGACAGGCTTTTCTGAATTTGCTTCATCATGGAGCAGGTGATGTAGGCAGGCTCAAAGGCAATTTTTTTAAGACTGGTTTTAGCAACAATTTTTTTTAACTCATCAGCTAAAGCCTTTTTGTAGATTTTTATCGTACAAAACCCTGCCTCTGTCTCTGCCTGTGTCTTGTATCTCCCATCCGTCAACAGAAATATCTCGTCTTTTGTAACCAGCACAGCGCCGGAAGATTCATCAATTCCACTGTCATCAGCGGTAAAACCTGTCAGATAGCGCCTATTATAAGGCGATGTCATAAGTATGGCATCCAGATGTTTCAGGGCCATCAGTTTATTAAGACAGAAAATTCTCTGGTCATATTTCATTCAAACACCCCGTTAACAATACAACAAAAAATTTAATTGCACCGCATATAACATAGTGGTAAAAAACAACATAATGGGAAGTTTTAAAAAATGCCTTTTCGCCCAGTGGCTGTGTTGTTTGTCTGCTTGCAAGTTACTTCAGTCATTTTGCCTTGCCTTTTTTTGTAAGGCGCATGGCAAATACTCACCTACAGAGAGTATGTTGCATTTTCCAACCGACAAATGCCTTGCCCTTAAACAAAATTGCTATTTTTTTTTGGGGACAGCCCTAATTTTTGAAATTTCCCTGAAGTCCAATTTTAACTGATTTAGGAGGAAATAGCACGATGAATAGAAGAGAGTTTCTAAAAAATGCAGGTGTTGTGACCGGTGCCGCTGCTGTCGTTGCAACAGGCGCGCCAACAGTCTGGGCCGCTGGAGAAAAAATCATGTGGCGCATGGTCACGAGCTGGACGCCAGGCATGGCGATACTTCAGACAAGCGCTGAGAAGTTTGCAAAGCGCGTAAATGAAATGAGTCAGGGCCGCCTCACGATCCAGGTCTTTGCAGGCGGAGAGCTTGTTCCACCCCTTGGCGTATTTGATGCCGTGTCACAGGGCACGGTTCAGTGCGGTTCATCAGCATCCTACTACTGGGCAGGCAAATCCGCCGCATCCCAATGGTTCACCTGTGTGCCGTTTGGCCTTGATGCCCAGGGCATGAACGCCTGGTTCTATAACGGAAACGGACTGAAGCTGTGGGAAGAGGCTTATGCCCCGTTTAACCTCATCCCAAGACCTGCCGGAAACACAGGCGTCCAGATGGGAGGCTGGTTCAACAAGGAGATCAAGTCCTCTTTTGTAATGGTAAAGTTAAGTTTGCCTGAGACCATACAGAGCAATGTCGCCACAGCAGCCCCTACGCCCGCCGCCTCTGTCGGTGTGGCGATTCCAGCAAAAATAGAACCAAGCACAGCCACGATGAGTATCAAAGGCGCCACCAGGGAACGAAGCGTCTTTTTTATAAACTCCACGTCTTTCAGATGCGACATATCCTGGGTCATGGCAGGGGCAAGATTGGGGTTCAGCCGGGCAAAAACAACAACATAGACGATATAGAGAACAACCAGCAAAAGCCCTGGCATTACAGCCCCCACAAAGAGATCCCCTACAGACACGCCTATTATATCCCCCAGAAGCACCAGAATGATACTTGGCGGTATTATCTGGCCGAGGGTTCCTGACGCTGCTATTGTGCCAGTTGCCAGCTCCTTCTGGTAACCCCATTTAAGCATGGTCGGCAGGGCAAGGAGCCCCATTGTCACAACAGTCGCGCCGACAATGCCTGTAGATGCGCCAAGCAACGCCCCAACCAGTATCACTGAAACAGTAAGACCGCCCCTTAGTTTCCCAAAAAACATGCCCATTGTCTCAAGCAGCTCTCCAGCCATGCCTGAACGCTCAAGCATAAGCCCCATAAACACAAAAAGCGGCACTGCCACAAGCGTGAAGTTGCCCATGACGCCCCAGATTCTTATGGGCAGCAGGTTAAAAAAATCCCAACCAAAGCCAATAAGGCCAAACACAAGGGAGGTGCCAAGAAGCGTGAACGCTACGGGAAAACCTGTGAAAAGCAGTATTGAAAGGGCAAGAAACAGCCAGCCTGCAAGATATTCCATTGCTATGCCTCCTCCTTGCCCGTTGTTATCCTGAGAAACACCAGCAGATTCTCCACAAACAATGAGATGCCCTGCAGAGCAATAAGACTGAAACCAAACGGCAGAGCAGCCTTGAGAAGCCACCTGGCAGGGAGACCGCCTGGATCAGGAGAGGCTTCGCCTATGGCCCAGGACGCCTCAACAAACGGCACAGTGGCATAAATGACAAGAAAACAACCAGGGAACAGGAACACCAGGCAGCCGATGCAGTTGATCAACGCCTTTGCCCTTCTTGAAAGACGATGGTAAATGAAATCCACGCGCACATGGGCATTGTGTTTAAGGGTGTAGGCAGCGCCAAACAGAAAAATGACGGAAAACAGATGCCATTCAAGCTCCTGAACAGCTACGAATGTCTTGCTGAAGAGATACCTCAGAAACGTATCCAGAAATACCATCAGAACCAGGATGCCGGTTCCCCAGGACACGATTGTCCCAATCTTTTCGTTCAGGGCGTCAATAACCTTGCACACTCGCCAATAACTACTCATCTTTTTTTACCTTAACTTGGGAAAATAATGCTCAGGCGGAAACTTCAAGGGTGGCTAAGTAAAAAGCTTCAGATGCAAGGCGCACAAATCCTGCGCGATGAGGCGTATTTCCTGTACGCCGCAATGCAGAAGGATGCAGCGCAACACAGCAGATAAAGACTTTTTACGACGCCATCACCATGCAAGATACAAGCGTTAGATCAACACCTTCTCTACTATACTCCTGAGCTCTGCGCCTGAAAAAGGCTTGGGAAGATTAGCACAAAAACCGTATTTATGAAAGCTGGAAAGTATCTCGCTGTCAGCGTATCCGCTGCACACAATAATCTTGGCATTGGGATTGATCTTAAGTATCTCAACAGCCGTTTCCTTTCCACCCTTGCCGCCAGGGATAGTAAGGTCAAGGATAACAAGATGATAGGGATTTCCGCTGTTATACTCCTTCAAATACAGTCCGATAGCCTCATCTCCATCCATGCAGGCGTCCACCCTGCACCTGGCTTCTTCAAGGGTATCCACGAAAAGCTCACGCAACATCGGCTCATCATCCATTACAAGGATGCGCTGCTGCATGCCGCAGAGCTTGGATTCAGGGATCGAGATGTTTGTTTTTTGGGGAGGCGAAAGCTCCTCCTGCACTGTGTCCGGACTTACAGGCAGATAAAGCGAAAAAGTGCTGCCTATGCCTGGGCTTGAACTGACAGTGATATAGCCTTTATGTTTTTTCATGATGGAAAAACATGTGGCAAGCCCAAGGCCGTTTCCCATTTCCTTGGTGGTAAAAAACGGATCGAAAATTCTTGTCATGATCTCAGGCGCTATGCCTGTGCCTGTATCAGTTACGGTTATTATCACATATTTTCCTGGCTCCAAAGGCAAAGCCTCGTCTGAAACCGCTATTTCATGATTCTTTGCCTCAATTGTGATTGAACCGCCATCAGGCATTGCCTGATTTGCATTTATCAGAAGATTATGAAACACCTGGCTCATTTGTCCTGAGTCAGCCTTTACATGCCACAGGCCATCAGGGAAGTTATACTGACATACGATTTTTGCACCCCTCAGGGCAAATTCCGCTGTCTCCTTAATAACATTCTTAATATCCATGCTGCCTGCCACAGGGGAACCGCCTTTTGCAAAGGTCAGAAGCTGCTTAGTGATGCTGGCAGCCCTGGAAATCGCATTTTCCGCCCTTTCAAGCCTTTTAGAAGCTGGATGCCCTGGGGTAAGCTTCATCATGGCTATCTGAACATTGCCCAGAATGGCTGTAAGAATATTATTGAAATCATGGGCTATTCCACCGGCAAGCACACCAATTGCCTGAAGTTTATTAATCTTTGCAAGTTCCTCCTCAAGACGCTTCTTCTCTGTCATATCCCTCATTACAGCAAGGATTGCAGGCTTCTCATCAAACAGTATTTCTGAACTTGCAATATCAAGAGACTTTTCATGACAGCCTTCTTCAAAGGTAAAACGCAGCACATTTTTCCGGTTTTCACGATTGATGGTCTCAAACTCAGAGAACTTTGCCAAAAGCGTTTCAAGAAGAGGACACCCTGTGGAGGACATACTGTCATTGCATATCCTGCATATCCTCTGGATCGCAGGATTCTGATAGAGAACATTGTTATTCCTGTCAACTATAAGAATATAGTCATTGATGCCATCAAGTATGGTTAAAAGCTGCTTTTTCTCATTGCTGAGTATCTTATGAAAGTAATTGATTGATGAAAGCAGCTTTACAAACGCATTTTTAAGCTCCTGTATCTCCATGCCGCCTTTTATATCTATTGACGCTGTTTCCAGATTTTCTGGCGAAATATTGTTTGTTATCTCCTTAAGATCAAGTATTGGCCTTGATATATATTTGGCAAAAAAAACAGCTATCAATACAGATACGCCTATTGTCAGGATAGCTATGAAACTTAAGAGCTGGATTATCTCGATAAAATGCGTTTTAAGAACTGTGTAGTCTTTCTCAAGCAGCACTACGCCAAGCGAGCCTTTATTATTTTGCTTGTCTTCTCTAAAATCCAGGATGTTATCAATTCTATTAATTGAAACTTTTGACACAATATAATTAGCATCATTTTTCTTGATTGAAGAAGTGCCTGATACTCCAGTCATAATTGACTTCAATTCATCTGTTGTTATATTAGGCATTCTACCGGAATTGTTGTTTGCATGTCTGCTATGATACCATAAAAGTCCATCTTTATCATAAACATAGATATTTGCTATGTAATCTTTAAGCTGAAAATCGGCTGTAATATCTGTAATTACAGCTTTGTTATTCGTGTAAAGCGCTGTCTCTATTTTGGATGCGATAATGCTGGCATCTGACTTCATCTGATCATTAATCTTGTTTGCATACTGTTTCTGCTCTACTGTCACGAATAAAAATGCAAACAAGACTACAACTACCAGCGTATTCAGCATTAACGCAGACAACGACTGCCCGAAGATTGTTTTCGGGAAGATGCTTCCTAACTTATCCTTCAGACTCATGATATAATCTCTACATGGACATCCTGTATTCTGGCAGGAAACTTCAGATTCATGTTTCTGGCTGCATGCTCATTGACATAAATGACATAGCCCTTTTGAATTTCTCTGGCGATTTCTTCCTTATTTTTTAATGCGCCGGATACAAGTCTTTTGGCTAAGTAAGGAATATATTTCAAGTCATAAGTAATTGCCATCAAAACGCCTTGCTGCACAAACTTCTGACTTAACCCTATTACAGGCTTTTTGTTGTCATGCTGAAGCTTTAACAGTTGATCTATCAGTATCTTGTTGTTTACGGCTGCATCATGATATATCATAAAGCAATCGTTTTCCTGAAAAAGCTTTGCAGTTACGCTTATTGCATCTGCTCCATCAGTTACCTCCACAGCATTGAGCAGTATCCCTGCGCTGCTTAATGTCGCCTTGACCTCATTTATCTCATCCCTGAATCTTTCTGTGTAAATAGTTGCCACTGTCTTTATATCAGATATCTGCTGTTTCAGAAAAGATACACGCATATCCGGAGACGCATACAGAGGAAGCACCAGCCAGTTATTTGTTGCAATGGCCTGCTTAATGACCTGACTGTTGTATGCCATAAATGATAGGCCTGGATATCCTGGCAGATTTTCAAGGGAAAATCTCAGCGCGAAATCACCTATCGTGATCAGAATACTGTTCTTTGGTAACTCCGCATATAGCTTGCCATCCTTTTGCAGGACTATTTTTTTTGTCTCAATTCCAGAAGACTTCATATCATCCTCTATCCAGTCAGCCACCTCATGATACAATGGGATGTCGCTTAGATAGATTATCGCAACCACCTTGTCGTCATCCGCCAAAGCGCTTACTGCAGAAAATGCAATCATAAGCCAAAGCGCCACTACAGATAACACATACTTAACCTTAGAAAAGGAGGATATTATTTTCATAAAAATCTACCTAAAACTGTATCTCAACATAACTTCAGCAGTTATGCCTGGCTGCTGATAATTATCAGGTAGCTTTGCCGTTGTTTCAGGAAATGAATAGTCTGCATCAAAAAGATTATAAACCGAGGCATGGACATCCAGCCCTTTTACATATCCCAAGGCATCCTTTGCCGTAAGAGTCACATTGGCAAGCATATAGTCGTCAAAGCCATCCCGCGGATCTATACTTGATGTCTCTGATGATCCCACATATTGTGAAGTCATATTCAGATGCAAATTTTTTGCAAAATCCCACCCCAAACCGCCTGAGATCACCCAGTTCGGAAGCGCAGGGGGGTCTTCAGTCTCAATGGCGTCGTGATTGCTATATCCAATGTTCAGAAACACCTTTGAATTGGGCTTGCCTTTCAGAAAATTGTAGCTCATGGAAAGCTCAGCCCCTGTCACCACTGCCTTGCCATGGTTTTCAAACTCGCTCTTTTTTGAAACAGGATTGTAAACTTCCTTTATCAACTTTTCGTAATCGCTGTAGAATACATAAAAACCCATATCAAAGGCCTTGGAAGGCTGCCAGTCAATGCCTGCCTGCCAGGTCGCCACCTCTTCAGGCTCAATATCTATATTGCCTATAAGTGGTGCCCCCGCTTCCTTCTTATACATCTCTCTCATGCTTGGGGCGCGAAACGCCTCTCCGTACATGGCCTTAAGCCTGATTTCAGGGGTTGCCTGATAGACAAGGGAGAGACTCGGGGAGAGCTTCTGCCCGACATCGTCATACTGGTCGTTTCGAAACCCTGCTGTGAAACTGACATCATCGGTAATCCGCCAGAGATCCTGCATATAAACAGCATAATAGAACCTGTCCCCGGGAGACATCCAGTTGAAGGTTGCAGTGGTGTCGACCATGGCTGGCAGAGGTTTCGGGTTGTAGTTGGAGATCATGTGGGTGCGCACATCCACATTCTTGGCCTCAACCCCCAGGGTGATGGTCTGGGAATTCAGTTGATAATCCCCCTGAATATTTAAGCCGCTCTCATCAACATCCCCAAGCTCAAGAGTGCGCATACCATTTAAAAAGACATTGCCGGCAGGGTTTGTAAACCCCGGCGGCTGAAGCATAGTCTCATGTTCATGCTGCTGAAGGTGATAACAAAGGGATGCCTTGAGAGTCAGCCTGTCATCCAGAAAATGGTCATGCCATGACAAGGCTCCCCAAAGATATCGCCTTATAAACTCTGAGCTGTCTGACAGGGCAAGGCTTGGGTTGAAAAACTGGCCGTCCTTATGGTCAAAATAACCGCCATCAAATGCAAATTGCCTGTATTTTGCGCCAAAATACGCCTCTGTCCTCTCCACCCATTCGCTTGCGGGGCCTGGCGCAAGAGAAACATTTGCATTTTTGGGATCGCTGCTGAGCGCGTCTCTTTGCACCATAACGTCCGCCCCGTTCGTGTGATGGTAGTTCACATTGCCCCATAGCTCAAGATCGCCAAACTTTTTTCCAGCCTCGACATTATGCCGCTGAGTATCAAAAGAGCCTGCCCGAGAAGAGACATGAAGACCATCAATCTCACCTGCCTTTCTGGTGATGATATTTACAATGCCCACAAAGGCATTCGCCCCATAAAGGGAGGAACCTGTGCCGCGCATCACCTCTACCCTCTGGATGTGCTCCACAGACATATCAGCAAAAAACATTGTGCCTCCGCCAGTAAGCTGTGAATTCACAGGATGGTCATCTATCATAAACAGGATCTTTTCTGACCCCTGGGTGGAGATGCCGCGCATATTTACCTGAGGCATGCCGTTATTGATATTGGTCACATAGATGCCCGGGACCATATTCAGGACATCACGCAGGTCTCTTGCGCCCATGAGCGCAATCTGCTCACCTGTGATGACTGTTATCACAGCGGGCGACAGCGCGGTTTTCACAGGGGTGCGGGTTGCAAGGGTGGTCGTGCCTTCGTAAAAGAGACCTATCATGGCCTCTTCGTCGCTGATATTTGTCTTGGATGAGGCAAAAAGATCATGGGCATTTGCAGGCGATGGGGATAAAACATAAGAAGCAAACAGAACAGGCAAAAATCTTCCTGCGAACAGAAAAGATTTCCTGACATGATTATATCGTTTAATCATCTTCCTATCCTCTTTAATAAAAAAAAAAAAACGCTCATTACCACATGATGTCTGTAAATTGTAACAACTTTAACTTGCAGGACAGGAGTATGTCAACTATTGCTGGATAACTTTTAATGGTGTCGCAAAAAAAGTCGCCAACTGCTCAACTGCTGCTATATTGTGTATTACTATTTTTTACAAGACCATCACTTTTTACTCTCGGAAACGTCAATGCCCAGCTCTTTTGTAAGTATCTGCCATGCCTCCTGCGCTGTTTCCACAAAGCGGAAAATATGCAGATCATCAGGGGAAATGACCTCCTCTTCCAGCAGAAAATCAAAGTTAATAGCTTTTTCCCAGAATTCCCTGCCAAACAGCAGCACAGGGATAGGTTTGATCTTTCTCGTCTGTATAAGAGTCAGGCTCTCAAAAAGCTCGTCCATTGTGCCAAAACCGCCTGGAAAAGCCACCATTGCCCTGGCGCGCATCAGAAAGTGCATTTTCCTGGCTGCAAAATAGTGAAACTGAAAGCACAGCTCAGGGGTGATGTACGGGTTTGGCCTTTGCTCAAATGGCAGAACAATATTGAGCCCGACGTTTTTTGCGTTTGACTCTGACGCCCCGCGATTGGCTGCCTCCATGATGCCTGGGCCTCCGCCCGTCATCACAAAAAATCGGCATTTGCAGCACAGCTCACAGGTCTCAGCCACAAGCCTTGCAAACTGACGCGCCTCGTCGTAATAGCGGGAACGGGCAAGGTGTTTGCCAAAGTGGGTGATCTTTCGCATGAGTTCAGGGTCATCAGGGTTATGAAGTATCTCTTTCTTGGCCTTCTCCACCTCCTTGATTGCCTCGTCCGGGGAGACGATACGAGTGCTTCCGAATATCACAACCGTTTGTTCAATGCCATACTCCTGAAGCATTAGTTCAGGCTTTAAAAGCTCAAGCTGCATTCTCACTGGCCTGAGTTCATCCCTGAGCAAAAACTCCTGATCAGCATAGGCAAGCTGATATGAACTGGAACGGGCCTGGGGGGAATCCACTTTTTTACTGGATGAACGAAGGTCCTCTTCAGCAGTAGGATATGGTTTTACTTTTTTTACATCTGACATTGCCAATTCCTTTTTTTACCTTATCATTTTTAACTATCCAGTATAATGCCGAAAACGAACGAAAACCACCGTACTGTAACTATTCAGCAGTGCCCCGGATGCAAGGAAGAGGCCTGCGAAGTGTGCGGCCTGCACATAAGCAGGCCGATGACACAGCAGATGGGGTGCTGCTGAGCTGAATAGTTACTATCATTTTTTGAAACCACCTTAAACATATAGGTCAACCCTACTGCCGCCAGACGCATCCTGCGCCTGGGGATTAGAGCTGCCCATGTTTTTTTCGTATTGAAGGCGGGCAATCTCAAGCATAGCCGCACTCGCCAACTGTGCTGCCATGGCTGCCACAGCCCTGTCCTGCGGGCTTGGATCCATAGGAGCAAGGGCTGCCCTTTGAACTATGCGCATCTTGGCCAGAGTCGCATGAGGGTCTGCTTCCTCCGATGTGTCAATGGAAACCTCGCCTGCCACAGCGTACCTGTTCCCGTCAGGACCGACAGCATAGCTGTATGAAGCGCCTTTTCTGACATAAACCCCGCCTGCCGCCACATGCGCTGCCTCATGGCGTCTTACGTTTTGATCAACCCTTTTCAACTGCTCAAGAAGCGCTATTTCCCTGCGATCCAGCGGCTCGCCAGTCGGCTTCTGATATTTGACAGGATATGAGGAAGAATCAGCAGTATCTGACTCTGACACCAAAGCTGTTTCAGATGAGACGGATCGGTCTTCTCTTGCGCCTTCAGTGGACGGCTGTAATCTTTTTGATCCAGATGACCTTGCGGCGCTGGCGCCCTGTCCTTTAAACGCAGTTTCCTCCCTGAAAGTTTCTTTTCTGCCTTCAGCGGAAAAGGCATCCAGTCGCCCGGAGCCGTTGTAAATATTGTTGCGCCAGCAATCAGTGGAAGAAATGCTTTGAGTCATAAGTATTATATTGACACGTTAAGGCTATGTTTGCAATCTGTGATCTTAACCTTAATGCTTGGAATGTCTCTAAAACATGTTAAACTATGTTGAAACAATATCAAAGGAACTTTTAATAGCTGCAAGTTCCTCAATTCAACAAGAGGAGGTTTTTGTTAGAATTATGTACAACAAAATAGAAGGCGCTTCCAGGGAAACAATAGAAGCGCTCCAGCTTTCAAGGTTAAGAGAGACCGTTGAGCGGGTCTATCGCCTTGTCCCTTTCTACAAAAAAAAGTTTGATGAGACAGGTATAAAACCAGCCCACATTAAATCCGTATCAGATGTTTCAAACCTTCCGTTCACAACAAAGAAAGACCTGCGCGAGCACTACCCGTTCGGGCTTTTCACCACCCCAATGGATCAGATTGTCCGCATCCACTCTTCGTCAGGCACAACAGGCAAACCTACTGTAGTCGGCTACACAGCCCATGACATGGAGGTCTGGACAGAGGTCATGGCTCGAAGCCTTGCCATGGGCGGAACAGGATCTGGCGACATCGTACATAATGCTTATGGATATGGGCTGTTCACAGGGGGGCTGGGCTTTCATTACGGTGCTGAAAGGCTTGGTGCAGCGGTCGTGCCGTCAAGCGGCGGGTTCACCAAACGCCAGCTTCTTCTGATGAAGGACTTTGGCGCAACGATTCTTTGCTGCACCCCTTCCTTCGCCATGCACATGGCAGAGGCAGCAAAGGAAGAAGGCTATGACCTCAAGGCTGATTTCAGACTCAAGGCAGGATTTTTCGGGGCCGAACCAGCTTCTAAGGGCTTGAGAATGGCCATCGCAGAGGCATGGGGCATCAACTACCATGAGGCTTACGGCATGTCAGAACTGATTGGCCCAGGTGTCGCCGCAAGCTGTATTCACGGCAATCTGCATGTGTTTGAAGACCACTTCCTACCAGAGATCATTGATCCTGACACCGGCACAGTCCTGCCTGATGGAGAAGAAGGCGAACTTGTCTTCACAACCATTACAAAACAGGCCCTGCCTGTCATACGCTACCGCACAAGGGATATCTCAATGCTGCATCGCGAACCATGTCAGTGCGGCAGAACCATCGTGCAGATAGAAACCATCAAGGGACGTTCGGATGACATGCTGATTGTAAATGGCGTAAATGTATTTCCATCACAGGTAGAACATGTGCTTACCAAGGTAGAGGGTCTAACACCAAACTATCTTATTGTGCTCGACAAAAAAGGGGTACTCGACAAGCTTGAAGTCTGGGTAGAGGTTGATGACCGCACGTTTGCAGATGGCATTGGTGCTCTTGAGACGCTGAAGAAAAAGCTTGAGACAGAGATGCTGAACGAACTTTATATCAATGTCAAGACCAAACTCGTTGAGCCAAAGACCATTGAACGATCTGTTGGAAAGGCGCAGAGGATATTGGACAAACGGGATAAAGGTTGATAGTCTCGTAAAAATTCGTAATACGCGATGGCTAAACAAAAGTCATCAAATGCAAGACGCGCAAATTCTGAGAAATGTAAGGGCAGATATTATACCTGCCCTTACTCCTGTACGCAATGTTGTTGCATTAAGGTTTTGGAAACGGAATACCCCCCCTTAATCCTTATCAGGGGGAAATGCCTGTCAGCTCCTTCCCCTCTTCCATTCATGGAGAGGGGGCCGGGGGGTGAGGTTAAGGGGAGGTTGGGAGGGGTTTATGTTTAATTCAACAACATTGACTCTTGTACGCCGCCAAGACAAAGGATGCAGCGCAATACAGTAGGAATTAAGCAGTTGGCGGCTTTTTTGCACTGCCATCAAGGTTAATATCCGCACAACGTAATCCTTGTCCTGGCAAGGGCAAGGGTTACGTTTTTCCACTTTCTTTTTTTTACGAGTAAATTATCTGTAGCGGCACTCAGAAGCGCAGCCGGTTCACATACAGCCTTTGCCCCTGTTGCCTTGAATGCTGCTGACGGGCTTGGGGCATCCACTTTGTTTAACTCGTCTCTGGTGTAAAAAACCAGCTCAAGACCATGCCTTTGGGCAAAAGCAAGTATGGCAGTCTCATCCTGCTTGATGTTAATGGATGCAAGATTCCTGATGGAAAGAAACGACAACCCCTCATCCATCAAAAGCTCATCAACGGCCTGCGAAATCTCTTCCTCTGAAACGCCCCGATTGGCTCCAATGCCAAGCACAAGCTCCCTGGGCCTGAACACTCCTGTCCTTCCATCAAAAAAAGTCCGGCTGGAAATAATCATGTCAGCCTTTTCCGGGCTTGAAATCTGAAAAAAACCACATGGCAGGGACAGCGCCTCTACCTCACAAAAAATATCAAGCCGCCCTGTGTTGACTAATTTTGCGCTTAACATAGTAACATCCTGTGGATTTTCAGACGTAAGCCCCTGGTCTTTCAGCCATACATCCAGAGCGACAAGTCCAAGCACATCCGATGCAGTTGTGATGACAGGCCTTGCCCCTGTCAGCCTCGCCACATTTAAACAAAGCTCATTCCCACCTCCAAGATGCCCTGAAAGCAGACTGATGGCATGTTGTCCGAGCTCATCCATCACTACGACGCATGGATCAATCCGTTTATTTGATAAAAGCCGCGCTATTGCCCTTACCACAATGCCGGTTGCCATGATGCAGATAAATCCATCAAAATTGAGCCAGTTTTCCTGCATGGTTTTGACGATTCCTGCTTCAGTTGAAACTACCACAGAACCTTCAAGTAGTGAGGCAAGTCTCTGCGCCAGAGTCTTTGCCCTGCGGGTTAAAGCAAGTATTGCGACACTCATTATGTATCCATACAGCTCACAATGAGGTAACTATCCAGCAGCACCCCATCTGCTGTGTCATCGGCCTGCTCATGTGCAGGCAGCACACTTCGCAGGCCTCTTCCTTGCATCTGGGGCGCTGCTGAATAGTTACAGTACGGTGGTTTTCGTTCGTTTTCGGCATGATACTGGATAGTTACACAATGAGACTGCCTGTATCCACAGATAAGACTTCCAATCATAACGAATTGTGCTATTCATCCGTATTCTGCATTTTTTTAGCCGATCCTCTCCCACTCATAATTCACGATGTTTCGATCCGTCTTTGAAAACTCAATGCCGATGATATAGATTTCTCTCTCACCCCTGTCCTCTCCCAAAAAGGAAGAGGGAGACAGGTATTTCTCCCAATATTTCTTTCTTTTTATCTGCTCCAGCGCCGTAGCAGCGGTTTTATCCAGCTCCACCACCTTGAATTCAAATATGAACACACGATTTTCATGCAGCACTGCCATGTCAAGTCTGCCGTGGTTGGTTGGCTCTTCAGGTCTTACATCAAAGCCAAGGGCTGTAAAATAGCAGTAAAACACGCTTACATAAAAGGCTTCGTATTCTGAAACCGTGCTGCTGTCATACCATTGATGGGGAATTGATGCAAAAAAGGCGTGAAAAATGTTTCGCAAACCATCTAAGTCAAGTTTTACGAGGGTTTTGTAAAGGGCTATCCTATATTTGGTGCTATCTGTGGCAGCATGGGTTAAAAAATGCAGGATGCACTCAGTCAGACTTCTTTTGACCTCCATATTCGGATAACCAAGCTCATAGCTTCTGACATTGAGAATAGTCTCGATATTTTTGATGGTGAGATAGCCAGTCTGCCACAAAAGCGTAGTAAGTTCGATCTTCTCCACATCAAATGATCCAAGAAGCGTCTCTGATGTTTCTACTTTTTCAAGCTGAATAACAGGATATTTATGCTTTTCAATGAGTTTTATGAGAAAGCTTGGACTGCCAGTCTCAAACCAGTAGTTTCGAAACTCATAATGAACAAGAAATAACAATATATCAAAAGGATTATAGACTTTATCGCCAAGAAAATTGTAACCATTATACCACAGTCTTACCTGCTCCAAGTCAACGCCTTCAAGCCTTTCAGCAAAAATGTTGCACATCTCTTCGTGTGTATAGCCACATATAGTCGCATTATCAGGATCTATTGTAATATCTAACAGATTATTTAATCCACTAAACAGCGAAACCTTACTAAACTTGCTTACCCCTGTGATAAACACAAACTTCAGAAACTGGTCAGCGTCCTTTATGACAGAATAAAAGTTTTTGAGTTCTTCACGTATTTCTATCGCTATCTCTGGCTTGTCTATCTGATCGAGAATGGGCTTGTCGTATTCATCTATAAGGACTACGACTTGCTGATTGTATTTTTTTACAATTTGCTGAATTAATTCAAAAAATCTGTCCTTTATATAGCTATTCTCAAGAGAAACTCCATAATCTTTTGCATGTTGCTTCAGGATGACCAGCATGGTTTCCTGAAGCTCATCCCTGCTTCTATGCACCCCAGCCCCAAAGCTTATGTAAATAACTGGATATTTTTTCTCCCAATTCCAGTTATTTTCCAGAAATAAGCCATTAAACAGCTCTTTTCTGCCTAAAAATGCCTGCCGCAGGGTGTCAAGGAATAGTGACTTGCCGAATCTACGGGGGCGGGAGAGGAAAAAATACTTGCCCTTATCCACAAGGGCTGCCACTTGCTGAGTTTTGTCCACATAGTAATAATCCGCCTCTGTGCGGATATTTACAAAGCTTTGTATGCCTATTGGTAATTTTTTCATCGAATACGCTCCCACTCATAATTCACGATGTTTCGATCCGTCTTTGAAAACTCAATGCCGATGATATAGATTTCTCTCTCACCCCTGTCCTCTCCCAAAAAGGAAGAGGGAGACAGGTATTTCTCCCAATATTTCTTTCTTTTTATCTGCTCCAGCGCCGTAGCAGCGGTTTTATCCAGCTCCACCACCTTGAATTCAAATATGAACACACGATTTTCATGCAGCACTGCCATGTCAAGTCTGCCGTGGTTGGTTGGCTCTTCAGGTCTTACATCAAAGCCAAGGGCTGTAAAATAGCAGTAAAACACGCTTACATAAAAGGCTTCGTATTCTGAAACCGTGCTGCTGTCATACCATTGATGGGGAATTGATGCAAAAAAGGCGTGAAAAATGTTTCGCAAACCATCTAAGTCAAGTTTTACGAGGGTTTTGTAAAGGGCTATCCTATATTTGGTGCTATCTGTGGCAGCATGGGTTAAAAAATGCAGGATGCACTCAGTCAGACTTCTTTTGACCTCCATATTCGGATAACCAAGCTCATAGCTTCTGACATTGAGAATAGTCTCGATATTTTTGATGGTGAGATAGCCAGTCTGCCACAAAAGCGTAGTAAGTTCGATCTTCTCCACATCAAATGATCCAAGAAGCGTCTCTGATGTTTCTACTTTTTCAAGCTGAATAACAGGATATTTATGCTTTTCAATGAGTTTTATGAGAAAGCTTGGACTGCCAGTCTCAAACCAGTAGTTTCGAAACTCATAATGAACAAGAAATAACAATATATCAAAAGGATTATAGACTTTATCGCCAAGAAAATTGTAACCATTATACCACAGTCTTACCTGCTCCAAGTCAACGCCTTCAAGCCTTTCAGCAAAAATGTTGCACATCTCTTCGTGTGTATAGCCACATATAGTCGCATTATCAGGATCTATTGTAATATCTAACAGATTATTTAATCCACTAAACAGCGAAACCTTACTAAACTTGCTTACCCCTGTGATAAACACAAACTTCAGAAACTGGTCAGCGTCCTTTATGACAGAATAAAAGTTTTTGAGTTCTTCACGTATTTCTATCGCTATCTCTGGCTTGTCTATCTGATCGAGAATGGGCTTGTCGTATTCATCTATAAGGACTACGACTTGCTGATTGTATTTTTTTACAATTTGCTGAATTAATTCAAAAAATCTGTCCTTTATATAGCTATTCTCAAGAGAAACTCCATAATCTTTTGCATGTTGCTTCAGGATGACCAGCATGGTTTCCTGAAGCTCATCCCTGCTTCTATGCACCCCAGCCCCAAAGCTTATGTAAATAACTGGATATTTTTTCTCCCAATTCCAGTTATTTTCCAGAAATAAGCCATTAAACAGCTCTTTTCTGCCTAAAAATGCCTGCCGCAGGGTGTCAAGGAATAGTGACTTGCCGAATCTACGGGGGCGGGAGAGGAAAAAATACTTGCCCTTATCCACAAGGGCTGCCACTTGCTGAGTTTTGTCCACATAGTAATAATCCGCCTCTGTGCGGATATTTACAAAGCTTTGTATGCCTATTGGTAATTTTTTCATGGGATGGGTTCCTTTCTTTAAAACTTACCCTTTGTTATGCTTTTATCTAACAATCTAAAAGTGTAACTATCCAGCAGCACCCCATCTGCTGTGTCATCGGCCTGCTCATGTGCAG
>DYLC01000015.1 GCA_020722285.1 Desulfobulbus propionicus
CAACCCTTGTGGTTGCACAATAACCCAATGACCAATAACCTGCCATCCGAATTTCACAATACCCCAAAACCAGGGCAGGCACACAGGCCTGCCCCTACAAAAAAACAATCAACTTTTTTTGATAATATGCCCTTTGACGCCTGTGTCAATGAACAAAATATCAGACAACCAATAAATTGTTTTATTGAATGCTATTCAGCCAAATGTTACAGGGAAGGATTGGGCAGTTTGTGGAAAAGACAGGAAGCCTGCTAATTTCTGGAACTTCCCTTAGATTTCTATGTAAACTCCCAGCTCAATTACGCGTTCAGGCGGAATCCTGAAAAATGTTGCTACATTCCAGGCATTGCGGCTCAAAAAAATGAACAGCTTCTTGCGCCAGTCAGCCATTCTTGATTCCCTGCCAATAACGATGGTCTCCTTGCCAAGATAAAACGAAGTTGAGTAGTGATCTATCTCAAGCCCTTTTGCTGAGGCATGTTCAAGAATTTCCGGCACATTTGGGGTCTGCATAAAGCCATATCTGGCTAAAATGCGATAAAAGCCCTGCCCAAGGTCTGTGAGGGTCACACGTTCATTTCTGCTGACATAGGGAGTATCTGTTGAAAGGATTGATATGAGTACCACCCGCTTGTGTATCGCGTTTGTGTGCTTGATGTGATGTAGCATGGTAACCGGCGCACCGGATGGAGAAAGTGTCATAAAAACAGCAGTGCCTGGAGTGCGCATCAGTTTGCATAGCTTCATATCCTTCAGAAAGATATCCATAGGCACATGGGATTCCTTGAATCGTTTTGCAAGAAAGGCCCTGCCATCCCTCCATGTCATGATTAAAATCGCTATGATGGCTGCCACAGAGATGGTAAACCATCCTCCATCAAAGAATTTAAGAAGGTTTGCGCCAAGATATGCCGCGTCAAATATCAGAAAAATACCGCAAAGCCCTGTGGCCTTCCAGGCAGACCACTTCCAGTTGTGATGAGCGACATAATAATAAAGAATGGTTGTGATGGCCATGGTGGCTGTGACAGCGATACCATAAGCGGCAGCCAGGCGGCTTGATTCCCTGAACGCCAAGGCAACCCCGATGCAGATCACCATCATTACCCCATTGACCCACGGCATGTATATCTGACCCTGGGTATCTCTTGATGTATGAACGATCTGAAGCCTTGGGCAGAAGCCAAGCTGGATTGCCTGCTGGGTCAGGGAGTAAACACCTGATATCATGGCCTGTGATGCGATTATAGTTGCCAGAGTAGCTAAGACAACCATCGGATAAAGAAAAAAATCTGGAGTAAGTCCATAAAAGGGATTCTGGGCAGCCAAGGAATTTTCAAGCAGCAATGCGCATTGACCGAAATAATTCAGCAGCAGGGATGGGGCTACCAGAAAAATCCATGTAATTTTGATGGAAAATGCCCCGAAATGCCCCATGTCTGCATAAAGTGCCTCTCCTCCTGTAATACAAAGAACGACAGAGCCAAGTACTGTCATGCCATGTAATTTATTCTCCAGGAAAAAATCAATGGCATAGCCTGGCATGACAGCCTTCAGTATCTCCGGCTGTTTTATCACCTGCATCATTCCGAGGATAGCTATGGAAAAAAACCAGACCACCATCACAGGACCGAATATCCTGCCTATTTTGCCTGTGCCTTTCTGTTGCAATGCAAAAATAAAAAAAAGCACAATACAGGAAAGTGGCAGCACATAGTTATCTGCGGCGGCAGTCGCCACATTTAATCCTTCCAGAGCGGATAAAACCGATATTGCCGGCGTTATGACGCCATCTCCGTAAAGCAATGCCGCGCCGATAATTGCAAGAAAGATCAGGCTGCTGACTGTTTTCTGACTTACAGATTTGCTTCCCTTACCTAAAAAAAGCGCAAGCAGGGCGTAAATACCTCCTTCACCATGATTATCAGCCTGCATGATAAATGAAACGTATTTAAACGTTATCACCATGGTCATTGACCAGAAGATCAGGGACATCACCCCCATGATATTGGTATAGGTCAGAGAGATGGCATGAAGTCCGTGGAAGCACTCCTTGACAGCATACAATGGGCTTGTGCCTATATCACCATAGACTACGCCCAGTGAGCCAAGGAGAAGCGCTGCTGAAGTGGCGTTGTTTTTATGCAGAGCAACGCCTGCCTGTTGCGACATGAAAAGCTCAGCCTATCCTCATGGCCAACTGAAGCAGGGAGTCAACGATAAGTATTCTGAGAAAAATAACAGCAAGGATTACAATCATTGGCGCAAAGTCAAATGCGCCAAAATTCAGAGGCAGCACACGTCTGAGCCTGTAAATAACAGGATCAGTCACATTGTAGAGAAAACGCACTATCGGGTTATAAGGATCAGGATTCACCCATGAAATCAGCGACCTTGCAATCAGTATCCACATGTACACAGTCAGCACCATGTCAAATACCGTTGCGATTGCCTTCAAAAAATTTGCCATTACAAACATATTGTCCTCCTTTTAAAGGGTGTTGCAATGTATTGACAATGATACCAGCTCGTTATAGAGGGAAACCTTTTTCAGCCTCCAACGCCTTGCCCATAAAACAAAATTCCTCATGTTTAGAGGCTCTTTTTAAACGCAAAGAGATCGGCAAATATCTCCGACAATTTTTACAGCAAAAGCCAATATCCACGCCAGAGCCAGCAGATATCCCACAGCAAAGACTGTCCATCCCTCAGAACCGGTTTCCTGCCAGATGGTTATGAGTGTTATAAGACATGGCATATAAATGAGTACAAACAGCATGAAACCAAAGGCGGTAAACGGTGTGAGCCCGCTTGCCTTAATGGCATTTTTGAGCCCGGCTCCATCATTCTGTTCTTCTGATGCCTGATACAGCACCCCCATTGTGCTGACGACCACCTCTTTGGCCACAAAGCCGGTCAGTAGGCTTATACCCAGTTTCCAATCAAAACCAAGGGGCAACATGACAGGCTCGATAAATTTTCCTGTCATGCCTATATAGCTTTTGGAAAGGGCCTCCTGCTTTTTTTGTGTCTCGATATCTGACATCATTTTTTCAAGGGTTTCAATCTCTGTTTCAATCATGCCGGGCATATTATGCCCCTGACTGGCTTGCTGCAACTGAATTATTTGTTGGTGCAACATAGTGCTCTGCTGGTCATAGTCCTGGCTGTAGATTATGTCCTTCGGGTAAGCCCCTAAAAACCAGATGATAATGGAAAAAGCCAGCACAACCCCGCCCATCTTCTGAAGATACGCCTTTGTTTTATCCCATGCATGGATTGTAAGTCCTTTTAATGTCGGGAGCCGGTATGGCGGCAATTCAAGCACAAAAGGGGCGATTTCCCCCCTGAAGATCGTGCGGCTGAAAATCTGCCCAACAAGCACAGCAAGCACAATACCTGTCAGATAGATAGCAAAGATGACGTTGCCTTCCTTTCCAGGGAAGAAAGCGCCTGCTATCAGCACATATACAGGGAGCCTTGCAGAACAGCTCATAAGCGGATTGATGAGAATGGTCAAAAGCCTGTCCCTTCTTGTTTCCAAGGTCCTGGTTGCCATGATAGCAGGTACATTGCAGCCAAATCCCATGATAAGTGGGATAAAAGACTTTCCATGCAGCCCCAGCGTATGCATGATCCTGTCCATGATAAAGGCAGCGCGTGCCATGTAGCCAGTGTCCTCAAAAAGACTGATGCCAAGAAAAAGCAGCACGATGTTCGGCAGGAACACTATGACGCCCCCAACACCGCCGATGATCCCGTCTTTTATCAGGTCCTGCATGTCACCTGCCGGGATGAGGCTTGTCGCAACATCCGAGAGAAACTCTACTCCAGCCTCGATCCATTCAACAGGAAATGCTCCAAGGGTGAATGTGCCCTGAAAAAGCAGATAGATCAGGAACAGAAAAATGGGAAAGCCAAGCGCCCTGTTTGTTACGACCTGGTCTATTCTGTCGCTTATGGTTTTTTTATCGGCAGCCGAAAGGCGCATGGTCTCCTTGAGGGCTCCGGAGATAAAACCGTATCTGGCCTCCCCAATCACTGTTTCAGGATCATCCTCAAAGACTTTCTGGATGCGCTGTCTTGAGGTTTCAAGCTGATTCAATACAACGCCTGAATGGTCAGAGGCCTCTGTCTCACGCATGATGAGAGAATCGCCTTCCATGAGTTTTACGGCGCTCCAGCGGGGATAGTAGCGCTTGGTAAGCTCTGGAGCGTGTTTTTTTATGGCATTTTTTAGAGTCAAAAGTTCCTCTTCAACCTCTTTGCCATAATGAACATGGATATGTCTTGAGACTGGGTCTTTATCATGAGCCACTTCAGCAGCCTTTTCAAGCAGCTCCGTGATGCCCTTGCCTTTTGTTCCGATAGTTTTGACAACAGGCACACCGAGCAGGGTTGCAAGCTGGTCGTAGTCAATGCTTATGCCCTGTTCAGCCGCCATGTCCACCATGTTCATGGCAAAGACCACCTTGATATTCAATTCAATAAGCTGGGTGGCCAGATAGAGATTCCGCTCAAGGTTTGTGGCATCCAGAACATTTATGACAACATCTGGCTTTTCGTGAAGGATGTAGTCCCGCGCCACGACCTCTTCCACAGAGTAGGCTGTGAGGGAATAAATGCCAGGCAGGTCAACCACTTTAAAGCGTATGCCGGCATGTTCCCTGAACCCTTCCTTTTTCTCAACCGTAACACCAGGCCAGTTGCCGACCTTCTGCCTTGCGCCGGTTATCTGATTGAAAAGGGTGGTTTTGCCGGCATTGGGGTTGCCGCAAAGGGCTATCGTGATCTCCATCTACTTTTTCCCTGTAAGGTACTCGTCTGGCAGTCTGAAAGAGGTCGCCTTGAAAAAGGCAATATTTTTCCCATTGTCGCTTGTAACCTTCACTGTATAAACCCCTGTCTGCTTGCCTGAGTGAAGCATCACAGCCTCCGCAGTCAAGGTCTCTCCGATAAAGGCAGGTCTGAGATAATTTGCAGCTATTTCCAACCCTACCGATATATAACCGAAGCTGTTGCAGGCAAGGGCAAATGCCACGTCCGCCAGGCAGAAAATTGCGCCTCCGTGGCACATATTTGCAGCGTTTAAGTGGTCATCCCTGATCTTCATGCTCACTTTTGCCATGCCTGATTCAACCAAAAGAATTTCCATACCCATGGTTGTGATAATCCTGTCGCCTTTTTGAATACGATCCCTCGCCTGTTCAGGAAAAGAGGGCGTGGGTTCTGATATTGTATTTTCGTTGTTGTTCATATTCGTTGTCTCTCAGATAGATTCTTTTGGTGTATCTTTTTTTTCCTGCATCTGTCTCCATTTCCACAGAAAACGGCCTTTCAGATCATCAGGGGCCATGGTGGTCATGCCTTTTATCAGACCGGAAAACTCTCTTGCAAGCCAGGATTTGGCAATTGCAGGAGATGTTTCAGGTATGAAGATGGTCAGCACAAACACAGCTATGCCAGCTATTATGACGCCCTTTGCAAGACCAAATGCGCAGCCAAGAAACTTGTCTAACCAGCCAAGCCAGATGACTTTAAGGAAAAAGCGCATTGCCATCCCTGCCAGATAAAAAAAGAGATAGACCAGAAAAAAAAGCGCTGCAAAGGCTATGATCTTTGCACCCGCCTCATTTTGAACCCAGGGGTAAATTCTTGGGACAAAAGTGGAGAAGTGGTGTATCGCCACCCAAAACCCTGCAAGCGCTCCGGTCAAAGATGCGATGGAAACTATGAAACCGGTCCAGAGGCCCCGCCCTATCGTAATTAGGATCAGGATGGCAAGGATGATGTCAAGCCAGTTAAACTGCCATGTTGCCATTTAGTTAAGGGCCTTCTGCGCCTTTTTTGTGGCGCTGTTTAAGAGCTCTTCGAGCCTTTTTCTATGACACTCCATGTCTTCAGCTCTGGCGTGAGGCGGTATGTTCATAGGTTCCTCTATAACTATAGCTACCCTGGCAAATGGCATCGGCACAATAGTTCTGTCCCAACTGCCCATCCTGATAGCAGGTTTTGCGGCAATTGCCAAGGGTATCAGTGGCGCCGCAGCCTCTCTTGCCAGAAAAAGCGGGCCTTTTTGCGCTACAAGAGCCGGCCCCCGTGACCCGTCAGCAACTACTGCGGCAGGCAGATCTTCGTCCTTCATATCCCTTGACATGGCAAGCAGAGCCCTTGCCCCTCCCTTATTTGTTGATGCCCGTACTGGCCTGTGGCCATACAGCGAAAGGTAGTTTGCTATGATGTCGCCATCCCTGCTTGGGCTTACCATTATCAGACATGGATTGTGCCTGAAATGCCATGCACTGAGGATAAGACACTCATGCCAGAATGTGCCAACAACTTTTCTATGTTTTTCAAGGAGTTTTGTAGCCTCCGGATCTTCTATAACGATTGGTCTGAGGCTTGAAAGCCAGATATTGAAAAGTCTGTAAAGAATACGCCATTGCCACGGTATGTGGCCAGAATGTGGTTCTGTGTTTTGAGTGGTTGTCATTGGTAATGGTTTTGTGTAATTTTTGAAACCTCCCATTAGAAACTAACAACAAATTATTATATTGCAAATTACAGGTCAAGAGAGATTGGAAAAATGGCAAAAGCAAAACAGAAAAACCAGGCGCAGGACCAGAAGATAACCTTTGAGGCAGCCATACAGGAACTTGAGGCAAGAACGGTCAGGCTTGAACAGGAAGGCCTTTCCCTTGAGGAGTCATTGAAAACCTATGAAGAAGGCATACAATTTGCCCGTATCTGCGCATCGCTGCTCGAAGACGCTGAGAATCGTATCAGACAGCTTACTGTGGACAAGAACGGGGCTGTCAGCATAGAAAACATCGATGAAAAACAGACGGAGTGATGGGACAAGCAAATCCATTATGTTTTCAACATCTGCTCAAGCTGATGCCTGCCGTCAAGGGTGGTCATGACAATGAGCGAACAGCCTGGCTTGAGTACAAAGTCACGGCCTGGGTTGAAGTGCCATTGGTTATTTTCGCACACTGCAAGGAGCACAAAATTAGGACTCGAAAGCTTGAGAGAAGCCATCGGCATTGAGGTGAAGCTACAAGGAATACACACCTCTTCCACCCGAAGCGTTTTATCAGCCCTGAGCATTTCATCCAGAAAACTCACTACCCTTGGCCTGATCATGGAAGATACGATGCGCATGCCTCCGATAAAATCCAGGGAAATAATATCGTCAGCCCCCACTTTTTTAATCTTGTCCACAAAACTTGAATCATGGCAACATGCTATGATGCGCGCATCAGAGTTTAACTGCCTTGCCGAGAGGGTAATCACCAGGTTTCTGCTGTCATCTCCTGTGATCGCGAATATGCCTGCGGCACGTGTGACCCCTGCCTTTTGAAGGATTACGTCATCAGTGGCATCTCCTTGCATCACAAGGGCATCAGGGTATTTTATTGAGTGCTGCTCAAGCAGTTTGTGGTTAATATCAAGACACACATAGGGCCTGCCAGTTGTAGCAAGTTCATTGGCCACAGTAGCCCCGATCCTTCCAATTCCACAGATGATATAATGGCCTGTAATCTGATCTATCATTTTTTGCATTCTCCTGTGTCTGAAAATGGAGCTTATATCAATCTCAACCAGAAAAGCCGTCAGGGATGACATAAAAAAAGTGAAATTAAAGATGCCTACCACAGCGATAAACATGGTGAAAATACGGCCGGATGGGGAATGAGACAGGTCAATGATTTCACCGTAGCCAATGGTAGCTATGGTGATATAGGTCATGTAAAAGGCATCAATCAGGGTTGTATCATGGCCTCCTATCATACGATAGCCCATTGTCCCGACTGCAAGTATGCCAACAAACCCGATCAGATGATACAGAAACCGCTTGAGCGTACGGCCAATCAGCCTGTCAAACTTGACATCGTCGTCTTTCAAAAATGACTGCTTCATGCCTGTAACTTTGACAATAAACAGGCAGCGGCGGCCATTATCTGCCTGACAATTCTATGAAGCATTTGGCAGATACTTCCCACTTCCCACTTTGCACTTTGCACTTTGCACTTTGCACTTCCCACTTTGCACTTTGCACTTTGCACTTTGCACTTCCCATTATCTGCCTGACAATTCTATGAAGTATTTGGCAGATACCTCACCTCACCTGTGTTGACTGTAATGAGTTCGCTGTTTTTTTGAAGCATCAGACTGCCATCAGCACAAATATCCAGGATGGTCGCATCAAATTCAGGGGTAAGATCAGCATCTAAGCCGTACCTGCACTCCCTGCCACTACCTTTGTGATATCGCTTAAAACCGGCTATTGAAGGCGAAAGCTCGCTGTATGCTGAAAGGCCTTCAATCAGATTTTCTGCCTCCCATTCATGCAGTTTCGCCCACTCAAGCAGGATATTTGCAACAACAATCGGCAAAAGCGACTTTGTAGTGACCGAGTCGGCCCCTGCAAGGGTGAGGGATGTGGCATCTGGTAGAAAAACTGGAAAGACCTCTGCCTCGACATTGACGCCAATTCCAAAAAGAAGATATCTCTCATCCTCTGAAAAAGACAACACCTCTGTCAATATCCCGGCAGACTTTTTTTCTCCGATCAGCACGTCATTGACCCATCGGATATTCACGGCCTTTCTCATGTCTTCACAAGGCATGATCGCAGCTATGGCATCAGCTATGGCCACACCCACAGAAAGGTTATAAAATGCCCAATGTCTTGGCAACAGCTCAGGACTCAGGGATAAAACCAGGTAGAGTCCTCCAGTTGGAGACCACCATGTCCGATCCATCCTGCCTTTGGCGCAGGTCAGTTCATCCGCCACCCAGAGCGAGGTTTTGCAAAATGTCCCGCCAGCCTTCCAACTGGCGGTAATCGCCTTTTTTGCAAGGGGCATCAGCCTTTCGACCCTTGCAAAGTTACATATCTCCTCAGGTAAAAGTCCGGATGCCCGCCTGAAGAGACTGGCAGAGATGTCAAGATCGTTTTCCTGCGCTCTTTTATAAAGATAATCAGATAGAAAAGATGTGGTTGCTTGCAAATCGTAACTATTCAGTATAATGTCGAAAACGAACGAAAACCGCCGTACTGTAATTATTTAGCAGCGCCCCATCTGCTGCGTCATCGGCCTGCTCATGTGCAGGCAGTACACTTTACAGGCATCTTCCTTGCATCTGGGGCACTGCTGGATAGTTACTGCAAATCTAACGGTTACCAGCTTGCAGAAGCAGACCCCTTTGCACCGTCAACCTCTTCCACAATCACCTTGTTTGCCAGGCCTCGCCCAAGCACCATTCGGCTTCCTGTTATAGAAACCACCACAGGTCCATAAGTCTGATTGACAAGGACATCCAGCAACCTGCCAGGCAGGATGCCCATTGCCAAAAGCCGGTTTCTCACATCAGCTCCGCCTGAAATAGATTTTACCACCACCCTGCTTCTGTTTCTGGTTGCCCCTAACGACATCTCCTTCAGCTCTGACATGCCTGAACAGACTGCATAGCCAACCGCGCATCCAGTTCTGCAATGCCTTTTTCAAGCATTGCCGCCCGTTCACCTGAGCCCATGCCTTTAAATATCCTGTGGGCAAGACGGTATGAATCAAGCGCGTCTTCAAGCCTGCCCTGACGCTGAAATATATCGCCAATGGCAGTCAAAAAATATGCAGCCTTGCCGGCGTCTCCTGCAGACTCACTGATCTCAAGGGCCTTCATGTAATACGGTAATGTTTTTTCCATCTCACCGTTTGCCCGATAGACATCCACAAGTTTTTCTATCAGCAAAACCATGCTGATGGCGTCCTGTTTTTTCTCACAGATTGCAAGCCCGCGCTGATAAAGGGGGAGAGCCGCCTTGAAATTACCCCTCTGAACATGCAGATCAGCCAGCTTTTCACAGGTATTGGCCACCTGATTGTCATATTTAAATGTTTCAAAGATATAAATAGCCTTTTGATACATATCCATGGAGTCAATGGAACGCCCCTGGTTTGAGATGATATCCGCCTCCTGGCAAAGCTTCATCGCCTCCTGAAACTGCCTCTCTTCTTCAGATGAAATTTCACTTTTTTGGTTGTTCATATTCTGCCCTTCTGTTTCCTTTCCTTCTATTGAGGATTCTTTGCCCTCACATTTCTGCACAGCCTGTTTAGCCACATCAGAAATGGCAATATCCTGAAGATGCAACCCATCAAACAGGGAAAACACCCCTGGATCGTCTGATAATCTTGACAATCTGGAAAAGGCCTCCGATGCCCTGAGGTTTCCAAGCGCCCATACAGCATGGCCTCTTACACTGGGGTCAAGGCTCTCAAGAAGGTCAAAGATTGCAAAAAAAGACTGTGACTTTACAAGATGAGGGTGTTTTTCCCCTATCCTTCCAATAGCCCAGAGCACTGAGGCCTGTCTGGTCGGCTCTGCAATATAGCCAAGCAGATGTCTGACAAAACTGCCATATGGATTGGGCACCTGCCTGATGATCTCACCGACACTTTCAAGAGTGCCGAGTGTGAACTGGGCGGAGTCAGACGAACTGGAGAGAAGAGACCTGACAAGCTCTCCCACCACCGCAGGCCGACTTTTCATCACAACCCTTGCCGACTTTCCAATCGCCACACATGCCCTTAGCCGCAACTCTTCATCAGCCGAGTACAAAAGCCGCTGAAGTTTTCTGAATATCTGCCTGTCTGCCTGGGCTGAGCGTTCTATTGCCTTGAAATTGGCATTTTTGACATGGATTTCGATCTCTTTTTTTGAAAAAACCTTGTTATCAGCCATATCATCAGACGCAAGACCTTCACCTGTATCTTCAGATGCAACCGAGCGAAGCCTGACCACAGGCTGGCCTTTGCCAGGACGGTTCAGAAAGGTGACGTTGCTGCCTTTTTGTTTTATTGCCTCCTGAAGATCTTCAGCAAACCTGATGAATGTCAGGACTCCACGGACCCGCTTTCCATCCTGATTTCTGCCAGTGGGATGCACAAGATGGGTATCGTAATCATAATCGTTTATCAGCCCATCCACGAAGTCTTCGCCTGGCAGTAAAGACCATGCCAGTTCCCAGTCATCGCCTGAAGCCACGCCAAGACATTCCACCCACGCAGAGCCAAGGTTGTGGCCTGTTATGTCGTGAACATAACAGGCCCCGCATCCGTCGCACCTACCTGCCTCAAAATCCCCAAGCCTTTTGGGTTCAAATGCCTGGGGTTTCTCTATAAGGCTGTCACAAAAAGGGCATCTTGGCGCAAATGCGCTAATCTTTTTTTTAAGCATCTATACCTCGTTAAGCGCTGCTTCAATTTGGGCCATGAACTCTGGATGAGGCGGATAGCTGTATTTTTTGGCCATCTCTGCCGCATCCGCTGCCTCCTTGGGCTGTTTGTTGTAAAACAGCGCCACTGCCAGATTGTTATAGGCAAGGCCAAAGGTCGGGGCAAGGGCTATTGCCTTTCTGGCAACCTCAATAGCGTCCTGAAGCATACCTTTTTCCACAAACACAGAAGACAGATTTGCAAGCACAGTAACCATCTCCGGTTTTATCTCCAGTGCCCTTTGCAGGTACTCCAGTGCCTCATCTATCCTGCCAAGTCCGATGTATGCAGAACCGATATTTGACATGGCCTCTGCGTGTTTGGGATAGGTTTCAAGCGTTTTTTTATTCTGGCTGATCCCCTCCTCAATTTTTCCCAACTGAAAATAAAGAGTGCCAAGGTTAGTCCTTAATTCAAGAGAAAGCGGGTCTATTTCAAGTCCTTTTTCAAATGTCTGGATGGCATTATCAAATTGCTGCGCACGCCAGTAGGCCAGAGCAAGCCTGTGTATCGCCACAATCGAATAGGGATTCTGTCTGCACTCGGCTTCAAGACCTTCGAGTATGGATTGGATGTTGTTTGACATGTTGACTCCTGTTAACTAATTGCTAAAGTGCAGGAAATTTACAAAAGGGAGGTTTCAAAAATCGCCCTTTCGCTCAACGGCTGCGTTGCTTGTCAGCGAAAAATGCTCACATACAGGGAGTATGCTGCGCTTTTTCGCCTCCTCGCGCCTTGCCCTTGAACGAAAATTCTAATTTTTGGAACTTCCCAAAAATCGCTCTTTTGTACGATTTGAAAGTTCCTGAGAATATTAGAACATAAAATAAAATAGCAAAAAAAGAAAGAGATAAGGAAAAACTTTTATGAAGATTGAAATGGCAAAGGTCGCGGGCTTTTGCATGGGGGTCAGAAGGGCCATTGATATGGCAATTGACCTTTCATCCTCATCTGACAAGGCAATTTACACCTATGGCCCGCTTATTCACAACCCTTCAGCCCTTAAACTGCTTCGCTCGCGAGGTGTGGACGTGCTTGAAACCATACCTGAACATGGCTCCGGCACTGTAATTATCAGGGCGCACGGCATTACACCTCTTGAACGGGAATGCCTTAAAAAAACAGGCTTCAAGATTGTAGATGCAACCTGTCCCAAGGTGGTGAAGGTTCAGATGCTTGCAAGACACTATGCGGCAAAGGGCATTGACGTGCTGCTGATTGGTGACAAGGGTCACCCTGAAGTGTGCGGGATAATGGGATATGCAGGAAAAAAAGGACATCTTATCGCGGAAGAAAATGACATTGAACGGCTTGAGCGCCTGACCAACTACATCATCCTTGCCCAGACCACCCAGGACCCGCTGAGATACAACCTCTGGACCAGAAAGATCCAGGACAAGTTTTCAGGAGGAAGGGTTTTCAGAACTATTTGCGATTCTACATACAGGCGACAGGCTGAGGTGAAAAGGCTGGCTGATAAGGTAGATGTTGTTGTGGTGGTAGGCGGAAAACAGTCAGCCAACACAAAAAGACTGGCTGAACTGGTTGCTGAAATGGGACGTCCTGTGCTTCTTAAGGAAACTGCAGATGAAATTGACCATACAGAGCTGTCCGCTTACAGCTCTGTCGGAGTTACTGCCGGGGCCTCCACCCCTCAATGGGTGATTGATGATGTGGTTAAAAAGCTGGAATTAATCTGATGCCCAGGATAAAAGTCCTGCCTCCAAACATCTCTAACCGCATTGCTGCAGGCGAGGTTGTGGAACGTCCGGCATCTGTAGTAAAGGAACTCATAGAAAACTCCATTGATGCAGGGGCAGACAGAATCGTTGTGGAGACTATTGATGGCGGCAGAAAACTCATCAGGATCACAGACAACGGTTGCGGCATGTCACAAAAAGACCTTGAGCTTTCTGTAGAACGCCATGCCACGAGCAAAATCACCTCTGAAAACGACCTTGATGCCATAATCAGCATGGGTTTTCGTGGCGAGGCATTGGCAAGCATTGCCTCAGTATCACGACTTGTTCTTTTATCCAGAACGCCTGAACAGGAAGGGGCATGGCAGATTGCTGTCAACTTCGGCGAAAAAGATAATCTGAGGCCTGCTGCCTTCGGCCAACAGGGAACACGGATCAGTGTGGAGGATCTCTTTCTTGAAATACCAGCCAGGCGAAAATTTTTAAAGACTAAGGCCACTGAAAACGCCCACATCGCGGCAATAGTAAGGCTATATGCCTCAAGCCTCAGTTCCGTGCGGTTTGAACTCTATTCTGAGGGCGAACTTGTGCTTAAAAGCAGCAAATGCCCGCAAGAAAATCCGCTTTGTCTAACGCCGCTTCTGGGAGCGGACAAGGCGGCAAGGCTTTTTTCATTTCATAAAAAACAGGCGGGTATGTCTGTAACCGGCCATCTCAGCCGGACTGAAGATGCCCATCGAACCATAAAAAATCTCTATTTTTTTATCAACAAACGGCCTGTAAAAAGCCCTGTTATTCAACGCGCTGTCATGGATGCCTTCAAGGAAAGACTTACCAGTGACAGGTTTCCCTGCGGCGGGCTTTTTTTAACTCTGCCTCCTGATGAAGTGGATGTAAACGTCCACCCGGCAAAGCTTGAGGTCAGATTTGAAAGGCCTGATGAGGTGTTCAGACTGGTATATCAAGCTGTCAGATCTGGCATTGAACAGCAATCGCAGCTCATTGACAATATTAATCAGGTTTATGCACCCCTTAAACAAAGTGACTTTCAACCCATAAGACAGGCGACATTAACGAATCCTGGCAAAACTGACGGGGCAGCCAATGCGTATGAGGTGAAGCTTCCTGAAAACTGGCAGAACGGGCAATGTGTTATCTCTGAACAGCGTCTTCCCTGGGAAAATCAGGGAAATGAAACGAAAGAATCTTTATTTTTAACTGAGAGTCTCAATGATGCAGAGTCTCTGGAAAATACCGACCTGCTCCCTGATACTGGGGTAAATAACAGGATAGTAGGTCAGATCAAGGCAAGTTACATCCTGATTGAAAACAGAACTGGCATAGTGTTAATGGATCAGCACGCCGCTCATGAGGCATTTCTTTATAAAACACTTTGCCAGAGGATTGAAGGTATGCAGGAGGTTGCATCACAGCCGCTTCTTTTTCCCGTTCTTGTGGATCTTGAACCTGAAGATACCGAGAAAATCGCACCAAAAACAGACATTTTAAGGCAGATTGGCTTTGATATCGAACCTTTTGGGGCAAATCAGGTGATTGTGAGGGCAACTCCGGTCTTTCTTGACGAACAGCCTGAGGGCATAAAAAAAATCATTGAAAATGCTGTGCAGGGTTTACGACACTGCGATTTGACTGGCGTCTGGCGTGTAGAGCTTCCGGAAGGCATCCGAAGGGTTATTGCAGGGCTTGCCTGCCATGGAGCGATCAAAATGAACAGGCGTCTGGATTATGCAGAGATGGAGGAGTTAGTCAGGCTTGTCAAATCTGAAAAACTGACCAACTGCCCCCATGGAAGACCAATCTTTACTGTACTGACATATCAGGAACTGGAGAAGCGTTTAGGCCGCCACTGAAGGGAAGTTCCCAAAATTGCTGTTTTTTGGGACTTCCCTGAAATTAATTCAGGTCAGTGACATCAACAGAGATGTAGCTCTCCGGTCTGTCAGTGTAGCTGACCATGCTCACGACAGGATACACCCCTGCCGGTAGTTCAAGCGCAGGCATAACAAGCCATGCCACATCCTGTATTTCGTCATAATACCATGAGCTTACATCAAGTATGGGAAACAGGATGTCAATGCCCATGTATTGCAGGGCAATGTCGGTAACCTTCTTGACGTCAGGGATCACCCAGAACAGATTTGCATTCACGCTTGGCACACTCCAGAGAAGAGGGGCATGGAAATCATAGTTTCCTGCGAAAAAACCCGGACGGGAGACCTGCGCCCCTTTAAGGTCATCTGTCAGGGAGTTCTTGTCAACGCCAAACATATAAGGCCCAGCAGCCTGTATCTTGAAGTATGCAGGGATTGTAACCCTTTTCTGGGCAGAGCCGGTTGCATAACAGCCAAGCTTATAGATGGCATTTTGAACAGATGCGCTGCATGCAAGGCCTGAAACAGGGCCTGTGTCAACATATTGAAGCCTGTCAGAGGCATATGTGACGTTCAGGCCAAAGGAATCAAGTCCTGTTTCACTCTCGTTCGCAGTGATATTCAAGGTCAAAACCCCTGAAGATTCGCTAATACTGGTCACATCAACTGTGGGATTTGATGCCTCAACCCCATGCACCGGCATTAAAAATAACCCTGCAAGCGCAAAAAATAATCCTGCCAAAAGCCTTTTTTTGTTGATACAACGCCGTTTTTCCATTTTCATCATGATGGAAACCTCCTTGGATTTTTTTGATGGCGTAGCAAAAAATCGCCAACTGCTCAACTACCAGAACTACGCCTTTAACTCCTGCAACAATACAAAAGCTGGTTGCAAAAACAAGGGTTAAACATTAAAATTATACAAGAAGAGCAGGCGGCAGGCAGCCATGTTCAATAAAGAGATAAAGGAGTCAAAGAAAAATGAAACAACAGTTTGCAGTAAAACAACTTTCCATATTTCTTGAAAACAGAAAGGGGCGTCTCCTTGAGGTTACACAGACACTTAAAAATGCAGACATCAACATCCGCGCCCTTGCCATGGCTGAGTCCGCCGAATTCGGCATTTTGCGGCTCGTTGTGAATAACCCGGAAAATGCCAAAAGTGTGCTTGCGACTGAAGGGTTCACTGTCAGGGAGCAGGATGTTTTCGCCGTAGAGGTATCGGATGCGCCAGGCAGTTTCTGCAACGTGGTTGAAACCCTCGCCAACAAAGATATAAATATCGACTATACCTACGCATTTGTAGGGGATTTTCATAAGGCTGTATTGGTGTTCAAGGTGTCTGATGACAGGCTTGAGGATGCAATGCAGGCGCTCGATCAAAAAGGCATCGTTCTTGTAAAACCGGCTTTTTTTTACAGTTAACAAAGGATTGCAATGAAAACAAAGTTTATTTTCATAACAGGAGGCGTGCTTTCATCTCTTGGCAAAGGGGTTGCGGCAGCTGCGATAGGCGCGCTTTTGGAGGCAAGGGGGCTTAAGGTAACCTTTCAAAAACTGGATCCTTACATAAATGTGGATCCAGGCACAATGAACCCATTTCAACACGGAGAGGTTTACGTCACAGAAGACGGGGCTGAAACAGACCTTGACCTGGGACACTATGAACGCTTTACCAGCGTCAAGCTTGGCAAAAGGCATAACTACACCTCAGGTCGCATATATCACAGTGTCATTTCCAGGGAGCGCCGCGGAGACTATCTTGGCGGGACTGTGCAGGTCATCCCGCACGTCACAGATGAAATCAAACAGGCAATACTCCAGCTTGAGGGAGAGGCAGATATAGCCATTGTTGAGATTGGAGGCACAGTAGGAGACATAGAAGGCCAGCCATTTCTTGAGGCTATCAGGCAGATGCGGGGAAATCTCGGCAAGGACAACACACTATATATCCATGTGACCTATGTCCCGTTTATCAAGACTGCCGGGGAGCTCAAGACAAAGCCAACCCAGCGAAGCGTCAAGGAGCTGCGCTCCATCGGTATCCAGCCGGACATCCTGCTTTGCAGATCAGAAACACCTGTGTCAGACGACATAAAGCCTAAAATTGCCATGTTTTGCGATGTTGCAGCAGAAAACATCATCTCTGCCGTGGATGTAGCCTGCATTTACGATGTAGCCATGAACTTTCATAAAGAGGGGCTTGATGAACGTATCGTAGAAGGGCTTCGCATGTGGACAAGGACGCCTGTGCTTGCCAAGTGGCAGGATTTCAGCGCAAGGGCAAAGCAGCCTCAACACTCTGTGACGATCGCAATGGTTGGGAAATATACAAACTTCTCAGAGGCATACAAAAGCCTGAATGAGGCGCTTTTCCATGCGGGCGTTGCAAACAATACATCTGTGCATGTGGATTTTGTGAACGCTGAGGAGGTCAGAGGCGATGAACTTGCCAGCAGGCTTTCCAGGGCGGATGGCATACTTATTCCAGGAGGTTTCGGGCAACGAGGGATTGCCGGCAAAATAGAGGCTACCACCTATGCAAGGACCCACAACATTCCGTTTTTAGGGATATGCCTTGGGATGCAACTGGCCGTAGTAGAGGTAGCGCGCAACATTGCAGGTCTTCCTCTTGCTGACAGCGCCGAGTTTGCCCCATCCACACCAGATCCTGTAATCTACCTGATGAAGGAGTGGTACGATTATCGGTCTGACAGCATTCAAAAAAGAACAGAAGATTCTGACATGGGTGGCACAATGAGGCTCGGGGCATATCCATGCAAACTCGTTTCCGGCACAAAGACACACTCTGCCTACGGCCAGGACGAGATACTTGAGCGGCACAGGCATCGCTATGAATTCAACAACGATTACAGGGAAAGGCTCTCGGCTGCCGGGGTGATCTTTTCCGGACTAAGTCCTGACGGTTCGCTTGTGGAGATGATCGAACTCAAGAACCATCCGTGGTTTGTGGGCTGCCAGTTTCATCCTGAATTCAACTCAAGGCCGCTTGTTCCACACCCGCTTTTTGTGGCATTTATTCAGGCAAGCCTTGCGAACAGGATGAAGATCCCTACCCAAAAGGCCTAAATCCATTCTTTTTTGTAAGTTCCAGAAATTGCTATTTTGCTCAATAACTTGACAGTCATAAGTTTTACGGACTTTAAGCCGCCATTGTCGCTTTTCATGGTAACCAATCAGCATGAAAATACCATTTAAGTTCACATTTGAGCTTGTGCCTGGCAGGACTTCAAGGGGAAAACCTGTTGACTCCATCCTGACATTTGCGAAAAAAGCTGCATCTGACCGCAAACTTGCCGCGCTTTCCATCACGGACAATGCCGGCGGGAACCCTGCGCTTGCGCCACAGGCGCTTGGCTATGAAATCAAATCCCTTGGCATCAAACCTGTTATTCATTTTTCCTGCAAAGACAAAAACAGAAATCTGATAGAAAGCGAGTTGTTTGAACTTGCAAGGGCCGGGCTTGACAACCTGCTTGTGGTCACCGGCGACTATCCACGATCCGGCTATCATGGCACAGCCAAACCTGTATTCGATCTGGATTCCGTACACGTGCTCAGCATTATTTCTGACATGAACAATGGGTTTCTGCTGGATCACAATGCCCCTGGAGGAGAGATAAAGCTTGCCTCCAGCAAATTTCAGGCAGGCTGTGTTGTCTCGCCTTTCAAGAGAACAGAGCCTGAACAGGTCTGGCAGTATGAAAAACTCAAAAGCAAGCTGCGGGCTGGAGCTGGTTTTATCATTTCACAGATGGGCTTTGACATACGCAGATTTCATGAATTGAGGCTGCTGGTTGACCTTATTACCAGACAATCAAACACTAAACCGCCTGAGCTGATCGGCACTGTTTTTCTTCCAACCCGCAAACTTGCGCGGCTGATACTTGAAGGAGACGTACCTGGATGCACAATTCCCCAGCGCCTTTATGAAAAAATAGACACAGAGGCTTCATCTGATGACAAAGGGCTTATGGCAAGGCTGGAACGAGGCGCAAGACTTGCAGCCATACTTGCAGGCATTGGCTACGATGGCGTACACCTGAGCGGCCCAAGACTTGAATATGAACACGTCGCATGGCTGATTAAAAGAACCTGTGAACTTGTCCCCGTCTGGAAATCGTTTATCCAGGAGTTCTTATGGACAGAGGAGTGGCCTTTTTATTATTTTCAGGAAGACCAGGAGACCGGACTTGCAAGCTGTAACATATCAGAACGGATAAAACATCCTGCAACCGGGATGCCTGAAAGAGTCTGGTTTTCCTTAAATCAACTGATACACGACATGTGCTTTGAAAAAACAGGGGCATTATATGAGCCAATGCAAAAACTGTCTGAAAAAGTTATACATTCACACTCAGAGCATTTTTACACGCAGGCAGAGCATGTCATAAAAAAAATTATGTATGGGTGCATGGCATGTGGCGACTGCACGTTGAGCCTTATGGCCTATATCTGCCCGCAGTCCCAATGCGCCAAAGGTCTTTTAAATGGCCCGTGCGGAGGAAGCTGCAATGGGTGGTGCGAGGTCTGGCCTACTCAGAAAAAATGCCTGTATGTGAGGGCATACGAACGGGATCCGGCCATTGCAACTAAAACTCATGAGATGCTGCCTCCAAGGGACTGGGCGCTCTACCTGACTTCATCATGGCTGAACTTTTATCTTGGGAAAAGCCATTAAAGAGATCAAATTGAGGGAGTCTCAAAATTAAAAATTTCGTTCGAGGGCAAGGCACGCAAATCCTCAGAAATGTAAGGGCAGGTATAATACCTGCCCCTCCTCCTGTATGCCGCAAAGACGAGGGATGCTGCGCAATATAACAGTAGTTGGGCAGTTGGCGACTTTTTGCGACTCCATCAATTTTAGAGGCGCCATTGTTATCAATATGCATATACAGCTGACAAATCAGCTCGTTCGCGCGGATTTGTAGCGCTTTGTGCCTGAACATTAATCTGGTAAAGATACGGGAAATGCTGTGGTCCACCACCGCCGCTACCTTCAGTGACACCGCCGCTTTCAAGTGTCCTTGAAGATGTGCTACTGTTTCCTTTGACTGTGTTAGCCAAGGATGCTGTAACAGTCATGTTTGGTGAAGGCGACGGAAATGTAAATGAGAAATTAACGTCATTAGTTGTTGAGCTTCCAGTTGTAGTTAATTTTGATTGAAATGCAGTATCACTGCTGGTAGGTGTCATTAGCCCGCCATAAGTACCCATTGCGCTCAGATTGGTACCCTGTATACCTCTTTGTATGACTTCTTTTGCAAAAATATTAAGTCCTCCATGGGCAGATTCGAGTGCAATCCTGTAACGCTTCTGGGAACCGCTTGTTGACATCCCTGTCTGAACTATGTAATAAAGTGATATCACCATAAGCATGCCGATAAGCGCCAGAAGTAATGTGGTCACCAAGGCCATCCCGTGATCATTACACACGAAAATACGTATGAAATCTTTCAGTTTCATATCAACCTCCTTGTTATTTCAAGTTTTTAGGTGTTACACCCACGCCGTACACCTTCCAGCGATAATTTTGCCATGTTGAATCGCCGAATCCTGACGCAACATTAAATTGCCTGCCAGCCAAAAGATTGCCAGAAGCATCTGTCTCGCCAACATTCATGTTTACCATGGCAGATGGATGAGTATATGAAACATCCAGCCCGCCTTCATGGGTCAGTATATAACATCTGATTTCTTTCACTTGTTCTTGAATCTGTTTGGGTGATAATCCATTAAGGCCGCTGGCATTAACCCGACTATCCCAACCTCCATCACCATCTGTGTCAAGATGATAAACCACCTGAAAATCAGCGACACAATCCACAATAGGCATAAATGAAAAATCATTATTCTCCTGATTAACGGTTGCCTTCTGCAATACCCCTGTATTCGGCGCGCAATTGGATGGAACATTACCATTGGTAATAAAATAATCAGTGCGGTTAAATGGCCTGGCTGCATTAGCGTCATCTATACCATAAAATAAATAGCGTTGTGATCTTCCATTCATGTCATTTGGCTTATCAACCGGAGGAGCAAAATTTGTCATGCCAGATACTGTTGGATTAGTTGTCCATACCGAAGAACTCGGCGCCTGAAGCTGGCGAAGCTGGTTCTGCGCTATTTCCGGTCTGATAACTATTACGCGATCTCCACTGGAAGATACATCTCCTCCAATGTCCTGTACAACAATATTGCTATTTGTATCTCTTGTCACATATCCGAACGTCTGACTTGCTCCTGTCCTGACTAAGCTGCTGCCTTTAATAACCAGATAATCAGAGCTATTTATAGATGAAGCGGAGTTATCTGCACTTGCCAGGGCGCGGGGCACCCCACTGGGACTGTCATTAAGAGGCGCAGGCTCACTATAAGTAATAGACTGTTGAAAGCTCCACGGTAGCCCATATCCGGCATGTTCAAGATCAAGTCTCAGAATCTCCATGCCTCTTCCAGACTCGATCTTTGAATCTGCCACACGGGACTGTGAAATAGTCGGCCTCATAATCTTATTAAAGGCATTGAAAACTGCGGCCATGACAATACCGAGGATGGCAAGATACACCATCATCTCCACAAGGGAGAACCCCGTGTTATTCCACCAGGATATTTTCGGACAATATTTCATTGCTCCCCCTCCTAACTTGCTGCAACCAGCACTGTGCTCATGACAACCTGATAATTTCTGCCAGTCTCTGTCTGTGTCGTTGTGCCTCCAACTTCATCCCAGCCGACAGCGACATCAATACGTCTCAATTGATTAGCTCCACCACCGATGGCAGCAATCTGTCTGGACAACGAAAAAGTCACAGTTCCCGCTCTCATATTTACAGTCCAGTTTGCAGGAGTAGTCCATCCTGTGTCAGCCAATCCGCTGTCAACGCCAGTAGAAGTAAACCGAAGACTTCTGAGCCTTGTTAATTCATCCTCGGCAAGCCTCAATGCCTCTTCACGCATGACATTGCCTGTGTTAGCCCTGATGGAAGAAATCACGGAGGAAAGAAGTCCAAGCATGATGATCATCATAATCACCATGGCTACCAAGAGCTCCACCAGGGAAAATCCTTTTTCCGATTCCTTCAAATTATTGTGGAACACAATTACCTCCTTCCCATTTTCCCATGTTGATACGGGTGAAATGAACCACAATGCAATCAACAGCGGGTGAAATCCCTGACACGGATGTGTTAATCCTTATGGTCTGATTGTCCACATTTGCCAAGCCTCGCCTGTCAAAAGTAACATTCGTCGCCCCAGAGATAGTATAGGATGTATTGCTATAATCAAACGTAATCGCTGCCTCTCCTTCATCTGTCGTGTCCGCATCTCCGTTCAGGTCCACAGCCACTCTCTGCGCCTGGGTGGAAGAAAAATTAATCTGATGGGCTGTATTAGTGTTTGAAGCGTCATTTCTTGCCTGCACCAGAAGAGAATAAATATCTTTTGCGGCAGCCTCCAAACCATTTTTCGTATGCCAACTTGAAAATCCCCAGAAAGTTAGGCTCGAAAGAATAGCCATAATGGAAATTACCACCATAAGCTCAACCAATGTAAAGCCATTTTGGGCTTTCATAATTATCTCTCCTGAATATGCATAAATCTTCTGATAGCAAGAGGATTAGTCAGAATGGCAGGAGGCGCTCCAACAGGTGGAATACCGTAAATCCCGCCTGTTTTGCGATTATCTCTTTCTGTAAAGGCTGTATTGAGATCTATTTCCTGTATCTCTCCAGTAGATACCTGCACTAAAGCCCTTCCCTGCTGCTCATAATCAACTGATCCGCCTGTTGCATAATCTACTGCCCAGAGGTAGGTTGTTCCTCCAAAGCTACAGATATCAGAGGTAGGAGCAAATGACAAAAAATACACTGCTCCACCGACATTTGTTGTAGGATTGGAAATCACCCTTTCCGCAGCAGTTGTGGATACATCATCATTCATATTGATATACCAGCCTTTTTTACCAGTTGACAAAGTGTCTGACGGTGTATCCTGATTCTGCAAATCACTACTCAAATCCAGACTTAAAGCGCAGGTTTTGGCTATATTCAATGGCGAACCGGTAAAACATGGTTCCTGAATGCCAAACAATTTTCGCTGGTTGGTCAGATCATCTGCCTTATAAAAATATCTGCCTTCAGCAAAAAAGAGCCAGAGCTTTCCATTTTGTCTGTCCAAAAGATTCACTACAGATGTAGTTACCGGCCCGATGCCAGAAATAACATTGCTAACTGTCCAGTTAGCTGGATCTGTATCATCATCTATAACCAGTCTCAGCACACCGCCACTCGTATCGTTTTGTACATAACCTATATATAAGACGTCGTCCTGATAGTTACCCGCGGCATTTATATCATTTCTTTCAAGATCAGCCACACTGGCACCTATTGAGCCTGCAAAGGCATTGGTAATGCCTGTATCAATCTCGCGCACCAGCGTCCCTGTTGCCAGATCCAGCACAAAGAGTTTCAGATTCTGATTGGATTGACCTTGAAACTCCTGGGTGGTGATTGGTCCGGTAGGTCCTGATGCGATAACCGCATACCATTTCCCATTTGTTTTCACGCACTGATCACCACTTACAGTACAATCAGCATCAGAAGTACATACATTAGCTGCAGTTGAACATTTTTTAGTGTTGCCACCTGTCTTTACAATTGCAGGGCCGACATTAGATATGCCAAGATCCTGATGAGAAAACTCCCATTTAAACACAGGATTGTCCTGATCGGTCATATCAAAGGCAAAATATGAGGACAGACCAACAGCATTGGTTCCATCAAGAAGAGGGGCGCCTATTCTGTAAGAACTGTCAGGATTTTTGCATTCCACACCGCCTGCACAATCGGAATCAGCATCACAAATCGTGCCACCTCTAGCCCCGTTACAGGTCTTCTTGATTGTAGCGCCGCCGATCCCCATACTGCCTATCAACATAGTACGCCAACTGTTTGATGTTTTAGGGGCATCATAACCGCCATTTATACTTACATCATTCAATGAAATAGGCCCGTCAACCATATATATGTGGCAGTAATCCTGAACAGACAGATATTTTAAAAATGGAAGTACGTTTTTCGGAATAAATGCCCATGTTTCACGACCTATGTCAGTCTCGGAACCTGTAAGGGTAGCCGTCTCCGCGCCCCCTTGTTCCAACTTGCCCAGCCTGAAGGCATGAAACATCCCATCATTTGCGCCTACAAAAACGCGCTGTCTGTTCTTATATCCTGTAGTGGTTATGAAATCATAGTAAGTCTGATCGTCATACCCTCTGGGAGATGTAGCATTGTAATTGTTTAGCTGAGCAGGCCCCATTATGCGTGGCGTGGAGTTAATAACATCGCCAAGCTTCCATACATGGGTTTCACTATCCATAGTCACAGTTCTGTTGCGACCTATGGCTGTATATCCTGACGGACAACAGGAACTGTCTGGCGTACTGCACGAACCAGTCGGTTCACTCGGGGTTCCCGAGGCATCTGCACAGTCATAGCCCTTCACATAATTGATTACATTTTTTGCAGTGACAGTATCAGCAACGCCGAGATAATCATCAAGTGTCGCCACATTATCTACTTTGAAATCAATCAGTGTCGAACCATCTATGGTTGTCTTTGGCGTAGGCCTGTAACCTGCTGCTGGAGAGGTTTTCCAGAGCTGTATGCCTGCGCGCCAGATCGCGGCTGCATCTTCTATGGGCACTTTTCCCTTGTCAACATCAGCGTCTCCGTCTCCATCTGTATCCTGCCAGCGATGCGCCATGGTCTTGTTCTGGGAGCTGTCAAAAGCAAAGCTTACAATATAATCATTAGTAAGTTTTAAAAGCGTTGCGTCTGTGCCCTCTCTGACAGTGTCTTCCCTGATCTGAGAACTTTCAAAAAACGGATCCATATAGTACCAGTAGTTCATGACATCACTGATCCATGAAATCTCTGAATTGCCAAAGGAACGCTTTGGATAGAATAGCGCCTGCATGAGGTTGGCTCCGCTTCCCTCACTGGAAGAAAGCACGGACACAGCAGTTCCGGATGAAGAACGACGCAGCATATCCAAAATGGCGTTTTTGATAGCATCCTTTATTTCAGTGGCATTTGTCGCCGCATGGAAGGTATCAGGTTTGCCGTCGCCATTCGTATCCCAGTCGCTTGATGAGGCAGGAAGAGCGGTACACGCGCTGCCTTTTCCGTCACTACTACAATCATCCATATCACACTCAACTGCAGGATAACCAGACAAACTGTCAGGCCATGTATTCGTTTTGGTAAACGATCCGTACATGGCCACATTTTTCAGGGACTGCGCCCCTGTGCCACCCAGAAACAAACCGATGGTATGAACTGCATTCACATCTGTAGTCTTGTTTGCCTTAGTGTTGGTAAATGTCTGATGCATCTGATATGCTGGCTTGACAGGGTCAGAAGCATTATTGTCAATCGAACATGATGGGTTATTCCACTGACCATCTGACATGAGCAAGACAAAATTCTTTGCACATTCCACCAGAATGCAGTTTGCCCCACCACCGTCACAGACATACATAGGGTTTTTCCACCTGTCACCCTCACCCTGCTGTGGTGGAATACCGCCATACTGAGGATTAACCTGTTTGAAATAGTTAAACGCATCCCACATGGCAGGCCCTGTAGGCGTGCCGCCACCAGGCTCAGAGGAGTTTATGGCAGTTATAAGGTTCATATAAGGATAATCCTCATCAGTGCTGTTAGGCGCGGTAAAGTCTCCCATATATACCTGCCCCGCACTTCTTACACCGCTGCTACTGTAAAACATTGCTCCCATCCGGGGCTTTATACTCATGTTTTTGAATTGATATGCCAGCCCATCCCATACCCTTGTCCAAGGTACCTTTACCTTTATGCCGCCATAGGTTTCCATGATACAACCACCAATAGTATCATTGCACGCTGCGCCAACCTTTGTGGCATTTCCTGGCTCTGCCCAAAGCTCCGGATCACAATGCCCTGGATCAAACGTATGAGAACCACTACATGACAACGGCTTTCCACCGGTCATTGCCCATCTAACGAGATCAACTCTACGCATGTAATTAAAATTGAGACAGCTTCCTTTATATACATTGGATGTGCTTATCATGCATCGTCGGTTCGGACACGTCGTGGATGCATTAACGGTTTCCTCCCAATAGCCTTCGGCTGAATTATATCGGTAATTTTTATCAGGCCTGAAATATCCTTCTTCGTTCTCATTATATGTCCATCCGCAGCCGCTGCTGGTACTACAATCACAACAGTTTGACTTGCTTGAAGTCGGATTATAGGCGCACCAGCCCATTGATCCGCTCGCATCTATGACAGACAAAACATTGGGCTCAACAGGCGCAACGATGAAAGGAGGAGCTGCGCAATACTGGTTGATTGAGACATCCTCGGCAGTTAAATGAGTAGCTGAACAGTTTGCATTCATACCCCCGTTGCCAACACAGGTCCATGTCCAGGTATTGCCAACACCTACCACAGAGGATGGGGTTCCTAAGTCACACAAACCGGCAGTTGGAGCCTCTTCATAGCTTCCACCGCTGGCATAGCCGCATTCGCCGTCAAATATATAATTTGCGGTGCAATCCACGCTGTCTCCACCATTCACACCGCTGCATGTCCATTGCCATAACGTGCCAACAGGCGTTACGGCAGAAGGTGTGCCTGTAGAACATAGATTTTCGGTGGGGGCATATTCATAAGTCTGTCCCTGGGCAGAGCCGCATACGCCATCGTCACTGTCAATCGCTGAACAATAATCTGTCGAGCCTCCATTAGTCCCAGTACAACTCCATGTCCAGGTTGAGCCACTGTCCACCACAGCGGAAGGTGTGCCGACTGAGCACAAATTTTCAGTAGGCGCTTCATCAAATGTTTGCCCATCCGAAG
>DYLC01000016.1 GCA_020722285.1 Desulfobulbus propionicus
CCTGCACATGAGCAGGCCGATGACGCAGCAGATGGGGTGCTGCTGGATAGTTACAGACGATTTTTGCTTGACCATCGCACATGACGACTTTTTACGAGAACATCAGGTTTGTCCCTGTGAATTGAAGATTATCTGATATGGCTACCCCAAAGGAGATATTTGAACAGCTCAAGGCTTTAGTTACGAACCTGAGCACCAGGCAACAACTGATTGCTGGAGGCGTGATCGTCGCGGCTATCATTGGCTTCGGCCTTCTTTTTTATTTTGTAAACCAGGTCACGTATCGTCCACTTTACTCTGATCTCAATCAGGAGGATGCAGCAGAGATGGTGGCATGGCTTAAGAAAGAGGGAATTGCCTACGAATTAACCCATGGAGGCTCTACAATCCAGGTTCCGGAAGCCATGGTATATGACATTCGAATCAGCCTTGCAGGCGCAGGACTTCCAAAGGGCAAAGGCGTTGGCATGGAGGTCTTTGACCAGAACCAGATGGGCGCCACAGACTTTCTGCAGAATGTGCAGTACCAGAGGGCTATTCAGGGCGAGCTTGAGAGAACAATCAGCCGGTTTCCACAGATAAAGGGCGTCAGAGTACACCTTGCCCAGCCAAAGGACAGCCTTTTTGTCAGCGAACGCAAAGACCCTACTGCATCTGTAGTTTTGCATATGCAAAAAGATCAGGAACTTAGCCAGGAGCAGGTCAAGGGTATTGTTCATCTTGTCTCTGCCGCCATCCCGAGACTTAAAAAGGAAAATGTTTCAGTGGTGGACACTACTGGAAATATCCTCTTTGAACACAAGGAGCAGGTCATTGATCCTGCAAGCCTTACAAACTCACAACTGGCGTATCAGCGAAGGCTTGAAGACTACTACAAACACAAGATTCAAAGTATGCTTGAGGATGCTCTTGGCCCTAACAAGGCGGTTGCCAGGGTGTCTACTGAAATTGATTTCAGTCAGGAACAGATAACTGAGGATAAATTTGACCCTGATACAGTGGCAGTAAGAAGCGAACAGAAACTCTCTGAAACAGAGGTGCTGAAAAATGACGGTGGTATTCCAGGTGTCAAGGGGGGCCTGGCAGACAAGCTTCAGGGCAATGTGAATCAGACCGGCGCTGACACAGTCAGGCAAAAGACCCAGAACACCACCAATTTTGAAATAACCAGGATGCAACGGCAGGTCAACGCATCCTTAGGCAGGCTCAAACGCATTTCCGCTGGCGTGATGGTGGATGGCATTTATCAGAAAGAGGGCAAGGAAGACGTTTACAAACCCAGAAGCCCTGAAGAGATTGCCGGGCTTGAAAAGATCGTTCGAGCAGCCATTGGCTACAGCCTTGAGCGTGGCGACGATGTCAGGGTGATAAATGTGCCGTTTGAGGTCAAGCAGGCACAGATAAGCGCCATGGACAAGGTGGCCTCTGTGGGCAAGGACATCGCAACACCTGTGGTGAACCTGATTCTGGCCCTGCTCTTCATATTTCTGGTTATCAGACCGCTGCTTAAAAAGTTTGTGTTCAAGGAAGAGCCTAAGCCGGAGATTTCCGAACAGGCGGCCATTGAAGGCGGCGTGATTGCAGGCGAAGGTGTGGCAGCCCTGACTGCAGAAGAGGAACATAAAAAGCCTGAACCTATTGCATTCTTGCCTGATAAAAAAGAGGAACTGCGCGAGCTTGCCTTGCCTCACCCTGAACGCGCTGCAGCGCTTGTAAAAATATGGCTCAGGGAGCGGCCTGAAACAGAAGAGGCACAGGGATAAAAAATGGCAAAATCACCAAAACAAATACCTATTGACCTTCAAAAACCCTCAGGACCTGTCAAAGCAGCTATATTTTTGATCGCGATGGGTGATGCATTTACCGCAGAAGTGTTCAAAAATATGAAAGAGGAAGAGGTGAAGGTTGTATCCGCACTTATGGCCCGCATACCGTCCATCCCAGGAGAGGCGGTGGAGCAGGTATTGAACGAGGTGCGAGAAAAACTTGCGCTCGTTCAGGGTGAAGTATCAATCCCTATTGATGAGTTTCTCAGGACAGTTCTTTTTAGCTCCATGCCTAATGAACAAGCAGAGCGCATATATCGCGATATCATGAACCAGCTTCACCCTTCAACCTTCCAGAAACTTTCCGGCCTTGACTCCAAGGTTGTCATCAGTTTTCTGAAGAATGAACACCCTCAGACCGTTGCTGTTATCCTTGCCCATCTTGACCCGCCAATGGCTGCTGACGTTTTGCGCGAACTGCCTGAGCAGCTTCAGTCCGATGTGATATTCAGGATTGCAAATCTGGAAAAGATAAGCCCTGATGTGATTTCAGAGATAGACAGGGTGCTTGAGGAGGAACTTTTCTCTGTAGAGATGAGCGATGCAAAAAAGGTAGGTGGGGCTGAAAAGGTTGCGGAGATATTGAACAACAGCGATAGGGCTATGGAAGAAAGTCTGATGGGCAAGATCGAGGAGGCATCCGAAGGACTGGCTGAAGAGATCCGAAAACTGATGTTCAAATTTGAAGACCTGATGAGTGTGGACGACTCTGCAATCTCGACAATTCTGAAGGAAATCTCCACAGAAGAACTCAAGATATCCCTGAAGGCAGCCTCCGAGGAGCTGAAGGCCAAGTTCTTCAAGAGCATGTCTGAAAGGGCTGTAAAGCTGCTGAAGGAAGATCTGGAGGTTATGCCGCCGATGAGGTTGAAGGATGTGGAAAAGGCTCAACAGGCAATCCTAAAGGTTGCAAAACGTCTTGAGTCAGAAGGCAAGATCGCACTTGGAGCCAAGGGTGGAGAAGACGTCCTTGTCTAAGATAATCAAGTTTTTGTCTGAGGACGACACACCTCTGGCCGGGGCATCGAAAGGCGTAGTCCCGCTTTTTCAACGCAGTGCGAATAACGACAGCTTCAACCCTCTTGAAACCCTGCTCAGTGACAGAGGCGGACGCAATGACAGCGGGATGGATCAACCTCATGAAACAGAGCTGGAGGCTAAACAGCGGAAAGCCACGGCAGAGATTGAAGCTGCCAGGCTTGAAGCGGAAAAACTCCTGAAAGAGGCTGGCCAGGAGCTTGCTAAAGCCAGACAGAATACCCAGAAAAAACAGGCTGAGGCAGACAGCATCCTTGAAAAAGCCAGGAAAAAGGCAATAGAAATAGAACAGGATGCCTACAATTCAGGCTTTGCACAAGGGAAAAAAGATGGAGAAGACCTCGGACTTAGGGAGTACCAGGCAAAAGGCAAACGCCTTGAACAGCTTATCTCTGAAATTTCAACCCTCGGAGATTCAATCCTTAAAAGATACGAGACAGAACTCGTGCTGCTTTGCACCGAGCTTTCCAGAGCGATTTTAATGCACGAGGCAAGGACATCTTCTGAAACTATCAAAATGGTTTTAAAGGAGGCGGCCAAGGAGGCAGTCGAAGGGTCAAGGCTTGAAATCCACATAAATCCAATGGATTCAACTCTGCTCCCTGAAACAATACAGGATGAACTTAAACGCCCTGGTGCCATGCCAGTAGTGTTTGTCGAGGATCAAGCTGTTGACGAAGGAGGTTGCCTGATCGAAACTGATTTTGGCGTGATAGACGCAACTGTGCAGAGGAGATGGCAGGCTGTGCGGGAAAAAATTGAAAAAATGTTTAATGAAAACTTCTGACATTAGTTTTTTTTGTCCGAAATTTTTATCTGATACTCACAACTATAATGAAAACAGCAAGCAAGTGACTGATTTTTTTGATATATCAAAACTTTCTTTTTTTGACTACATTTCATGCCTGAAACAAACAGAGGTGATCCAGTCGTCTGGCATAATAACTCAGGTAATCGGCATGGTGATGGAGGCAAAAGGGCCTGGTGTCCCTGTGGGCGCGGGATGCAGGGTTGAACTTCGCACTGGTGGCGCATTGCCGGTGGAGGTAGTGGGTTTCAGACACAATCAGGTGCTTTTAATGCCCCTTGGTGAGATGCGAGGCATAGAGCCTGGAGCCAGGGTCTGGAAGGACAGTGCAAGCCAGTCAGTTTCAGTAGGACCTGAATTTATCGGGCGCATTGTGAGTGGGTTGTGTGAGCCACTTGACGGCAAGGGTTATATAAAGGGCAGTCAGGAGTATCCAATCTATGCTGAACCGTTAAACCCCATGGACAGGCCTCGCATAGAAGAGCCTCTTGATGTTGGAATCAGGGCAATCAATGCCTGTATGACCCTTGGAAAAGGTCAACGAATCGGCATAATGGCCGGCTCCGGCGTTGGTAAAAGCACACTCATGGGCATGATAGCAAGACACACTGCGGCTGATGTGAATGTGATAGCGCTCGTGGGAGAGCGAGGCAGGGAACTCATGGACTTTATCGAACGTGATCTTGGTGAGGAGGGATTGAAGCGCTCTGTGGTGGTGGTTGCCACCTCTGACCAGCCCCCGCTCATCCGCATCCGAAGCGCCTATCTTGCCACGAGCATTGCCGAATACTTCAGGGATCAGGGCAAAGATGTTATCCTGATGATGGACTCTGTCACTCGTTTTGCAATGGCGCAAAGGGAAGTTGGCCTTGCCATTGGCGAGCCTCCTACATCCAGGGGCTATACGCCATCTGTTTTTTCACACCTTCCAAGGCTGCTTGAAAGGGTGGGACGGAAAAAAAAATCAGGGAGCATCACCGGAATTTATACAGTGCTGGTGGAAGGAGATGACATGAACGAACCTATTGCAGATGCCGTTCGCTCTATTGTGGATGGCCATATCGTGCTCTCCCGTGAGCTTGCTCATCAAGGTCACTATCCCGCGATAGATGTGCTTGCAAGTATCAGCCGTATAATGAAAGACATAGCAGCCCCAGGGCAGATGCAATCCTATAGAAAACTGATCAATACGCTCGCTACATATAATCGTGTTGAAGACCTTATAAATCTGGGAGCTTATGTAAAGGGAACCAACAAGGAGATCGACTACGCCATACAAAAAATTGACGCAACTAAATTGTTTCTTCAACAGGATGTAGATGAAAAGGCTGATTACAACGAAAGTATAGAAAAGATGATAGAGATGTATGCAAAATAACCATGCTGGAAGCTATGAAAATTGCCTTTTCGCCTGTAAGCTTTAGCTTTCCTAACCCTGCGCAAAGCAGGGTGAGCATGGCTGTGTTGCTTCGTTGGACAAAAATGTTCACATACAGGAAGCATGTCCCGCTTTTTGTCCTTTTTGCGCCTTGCCCTTGGACAAAAATGTTAATTTTTAGAAGGTCCTATGAACTTTAAATTCAGCCTTGAAACCCTGCTGAATATCAGAGAAAGACGGCTGGAAGCTGCTCAGACAAAACTCGCTATGATAGAGCAGGAACTGTTCAAACTTAAAGACAGAGATGCAATGCTTAAACAAACTATAGCGCATGAAGAGAAGAGGTTTCATGAACAGATAAAAAAAGGCATTATGGCAGAGCAATATAGTATGATCTTTGAATATGTGGATATTTTAAAAGCTGAACATAAACAAAATGAGCATGAAATCGCTGTGAAACAACATGAATTAAATAAGGCAAGAGGCGAAATATCAAAACTATACAGAGAAAAAGAGCTGGTTGAGAAGCTTAAAAAGAAAGAATACACAGCATGGCTAAAAGATGAGCTGCATAAAGAGCAAAAAACACTTGATGAATATACTGTTTTGAGATATGAGCGCTAATCAAGGAAAAGGAATCACAAACACCACTGCATCGTTTATGGTGATGATAGGTTGTTTCAAGATAGCCCTGACACTGTTTATTATCTTGTTTCATATTGATACAGGTCTTGCTGTTTCCTCTGAAATGGCAACTGATACCGGATCAGAAGAGCGTTCCAGCGACAAGCCTCTTGATGCTGTCAATGCCGATGCAAAGGGAACAACGCCTCCGGCTAATATCCATCCAGAGGTGCTGAAGATATTAAAAGCGCAGGCGAGAAGCCTTGAGAAAAAACAGGCTTCTGAACCAGAAAAACAGGATAGCGCAGGGCTTTTGAGCAAACAGCTTGAGGATTCCCTTAAAAAACTGGATGAAAAACTTGCTGAACTTCAAAAAATCAAGGACAGTCTGAGCGGTGCAATTTCCCAGAACAAGGAACAGGAAGCAGAGAGCCTACAACACCTGATCGGTGTGTACAGCGCGATGGAGCCTGACAAAGCGGCAAATCTGCTCGAACGAATGGATGAAACAACTGTGATAAAGATATTTTCCAGCATGAAAAGCAAAAAGGTGGCTGCAATAATGGCAATGATGGAGCCGTCAAAGGCAGCTCGCATCAGCTCAGAGCTATCTTCGCGCAAGATAACGCCTGCTGCTGAATAAGGTTTGCGATGGAAAGGTTATGACAACAGAATGGATCTGCTGGATTGCTGGCGTTTTGATATTGTTGAGCGTTCTGGCAGATATTGCCAATGGCAGGACAAGGCTGCGTGGCATCGGTGCGTTTTTCAAAGGAAAACAGAACCAGAAAAATATTGGTTTTCAATCTGTTTCAAGATATTCTTACTGGGCATTGTGATCGTCCTCTATTTTTCCTGATATCATCAAATCTTGTTCTGGCTTTGGATTCAAAATTTCATGTGCTGTAATCTCCTTTATGGAATCAAGTATCGCTATCAGCTCCTCATCAGACCCCTCTGTGTAGGAAATTGACACAATACCTGTTTGAGTATCAAGCGTAGTCAGGATATACTGATTGTCAAAACCTTCCAGGATATTTTTTAGGAAAAATACCGAAGTAAGCCTCATTCTAAGATAGATTTTGTGAAGTTCTCTCTGTTTATTCATTTGATTCGATGAAACTGAAATTATTGACCATCACTGGCTTTAAGTCCTTTCCGCAAAGGACAAGGCTTCAATTTGCTGACGGCATCAGCGCCATTGTCGGGCCAAACGGCTGCGGCAAATCCAACATCGTAGATGCCATCAGATGGGTGCTTGGCGAGCAAAGTCCTGCGATAATCAGGGCAAAATCCATGGATGAAGTCATCAACAACGGCGATACAAAAAGACAGATAAACTTCGCCGAGGTCTCTCTCACCCTTACAGACACAGAGCGCCTCCAACTCCCATGGCTTGATGGGAGCCCGAGCATTGAGATATCCCGGAGGATAACCCGCTCTGGAGATAGCGAATACCGCATAAACGGCAGGGCTGCAAGACTTAAAGATGTCCAGCTTGTTTTTATGGACACAGGTGTTGGCACAAGGGCGTATTCCATCATTGATCAGGGCCAGGTCAGCCAGTTCGTGGAGATGGATGCGGCCAGGCGGCGCATCATTCTGGATGAGGCAGCAGGCATTGCAAGGTACAGGCTAAGAAGACAGGAAACAGGTAAACGGTTACAGGAAACCCGGGAAAATCTGGCAAGGCTTCAGGACATCATCGCTGAAGTGGATGGACAAAAGCAAAGGCTTTCCACTCAGGTTGCCTCTGCAAGACGTTATCTTGCACTCAGAGAGAGACAGGAGTTGCTTCAAAAGGCCATAGCAGCCTGTTCTTGGCAGGAACTCTGCCAGACAAAGACAAATCTGGAGACAAAACTCAACAAATGCTCTACCGAACATGCTGATTTTATCGCTGTTTCATCTGCTCTACACGCCAGGTCCAATGCAATTGAAACACAATGCAGCCTGCTTGAAGCTGAAACAAATGACCTTCAAAAACTGCTTGAACAGACTGAAGATAAAAGAGAACGAATCGCTTATGAGCTTTCTCAAAAAGAAAAACAGCTTCTATCGGGCGAGCACAATCTCAAAAATCATCACACAATAGTTGAAGAACAGAAAAAACGCCGACAGAATCTTGAAAGGGTCGATAAGGAACTCGATGAAGAGATTATGCGAATAAAGATGGATGTGCAAGGGCTTCAAAGGCAGATTACAATACTGGAAAAAGAATTAGAAGATATAATTGATCTGAGAGATAATATAAGACAAAGTCTTGATGCAGCCAAAAACAGCTATGTTGATACTGCTGCCATATATGCAAGACTTGATACTGAAAGAAGGGCAAATAAAGCCCAATACGAAAGAATAAAGCAAAAACAGCTTTCGATTGAGCGTGAAGTTGCTTCTCTTGCCAATGAAGTTTTGTTGAAAACTAAAGAGTGCAATCAGATAAAAAATGATATTGAAAAACTGGAAGTTGATGAAGCTGAATTAAATCAAAAAGTTAAGCAGGAGGTGGAAGCAGAAGCCAAATTAAATCAGGAAATAAAAAAAATGGAACAGAAAAAAATAACTATTACCAATCAATTAGCCACAACAACTGCAAGACTCAATGCCTTGAGAGAAATAGAAGATTCTGATGTAAAAAACAACAGCAATAAAAAACTTCCATATAAGTGCCTTGCAGATTACGTTAAGGTAAAAGAGGGCAAAGAGAGACTTATTGATATAGTTATGCATAACGTTGCCAGGACACATGTTATACATCTCGATGGGGTAGAAAAAATATATGACAGGATAAAAGATGAACTTGCAGGACAGCCAAATATTGTTGTTCCTGAACTTGCGCATAGGGTAGGCCAGATTAAACCAGAAGGACTTGTCAATTGTTTAGAATATGAAGACTCTTTAAAAGACTTAATAATGCAGATAGCAGGCACAGCGATGATTGCCACTGATCTTTCAGAGGCAATAAATATAGCCAGACTGAACAAACAAATCAATAACAATGCCTCGGTAATCTCAAAAACAGGAGAAATAATCTATCCAACTGGCGAGATAAAATTTACGCAACATACAATTAAAAAGGGTATCTTTACGCAGAGGGCTGAGATTGCCAGATTGAAAAATGAAGAAGAGAAACTAAAAGCAGAATTGTCAGAACTGACTATCTTACAGCAGGCGCTTATATCACAATCCAATACAATCTTCAATGAGTTAAAAAATATCAGAAATGCTATCCAGAAAAATCAGACGCTGAAAAGCAATCTGTTATTTGCATTTGAAAAGGCAAGAAACAGACTGGACTATTTGCAGGAAAAGAATGCGCAGGCAGATATTGATGTAGAAGAACTCAGATCCCAATTAACTGAATATGAGATAGAGCTTGAGCGTATTGAGGAAAAACTTGAAAAAATTGCTGTAACAAAAGCCTCGGCAGAAGGCGCTATAAAAGGAAGAGAAACAGCCATGAGGCAGCAGGATGAAGTTGTCGCTCGCAGGAGAAAAGGGATAGAAACAATAAAGATAAGACTGGCGGAGGCGCAGTTGAGCCTTAAAAATAAAAAACTGGAGAAAAATAACGCTATATTTAAGCTTGATAGGCTTAAAAAGGATATTGAGTCGTCGTCTGAAAAAAAACAGATTTTTGAAAAGATGGTTTTTGAAACAGAGAAAGAGCTGTCAGTATTTCAAAAACAATTTGAAGACATTGAGGAAGAAGTTTACAAGCATAAAAGTAGAATTAAAAGCAAGCGAGATGAATTTGATAACCATCGCCAAATGTTTTCAGATGCAAAACACAAGCTGAATGAGGTTGATGCCAAGCTGAAAGAAACTGAAAAATCGCTTCATAAGTTAGAGATTGAGAAAACACAACTCCAGCAACAGGAAGAACATCTTAAACTGTATGCTGTTGAGACATTCAGGGTGGACATTGAGGAAGCATGGCAAGCCTGGGTTCAGCAGGATTTTAATCCTGATATCGCCCAAAAAGACATGAAAAGTATCGAAAAAGAGATTTCAGGGCTTGGCCCCGTCAATCTCGCTGCGATGGAGGAATACGATGCCATAGAATCGCGTCATAATTTTTTATCACTGCAGAAGACTGACCTTGAGGCATCAATCCTTGATATACAGAAGGCGATGGAACATCTGAACCAGACATGCAGGCAAAAGCTTAAGGAAACCCTGATTGCCATCAACAAAGAGCTTTTTGTAGTGTTTCCAATTCTTTTTGAAGGAGGAGAGGCAGCCCTTAGCCTGACAGACGAGGATGATGTGCTTGACAGTGGGGCTGAGTACAACCTCCGCTTGCCGGGCAAAAAAATCCAGAATATCAGTCTGCTGTCAGGAGGAGAAAAGGCTATGGCTGCAATAGCCCTGATCTTTTCGCTGTTTGCCATAAAGCCAAGCCCGTTTTGCCTGCTCGATGAGGTGGATGCACCGTTAGACGAAACCAACACACTGCGATTTAACAGGCTTGTTCAGAAGATGGCCGAAGGCTCTCAGGTAGTGCTTATTACCCACAATCAGCGGATTATGGAGATTGCGGACAGGCTCTATGGGGTCACAATGGAGGAAAAAGGCTGCTCCAAGATAGTAAGTGTGGATTTGAGATGACAGCTTTTCATTGAATATGACACCCCAGGATGGTATATAAAGTGAAAAAGATAGCTTTTTTAAAGGGAGGTTCCCAAAAATGCTATTTTGCCCGATGGCTACGTTGCTCGTTGGCTGAAAATGCTCAAAGACAGGGAGCATGTTTTGCTTTTCAGCCTCATTGCGCCTTGCCCTCGAATAAACCCTCTGATTTTTAGAACCTCCCTAAAGATTAGAACTTTCATAATGCGGGAGAAATACATTTAATGGATCAACTGGATCAGAAAGATCTTTTTATAGCCCCAGTCAAGACCTGTGATATAGCAGATGAACTGAAATGTTCATATCTCGACTACGCAATGAGCGTAATAATTGGCAGAGCTCTTCCTGACGTGAGGGACGGTCTTAAGCCTGTGCACAGGCGCGTGCTGTTCGCTATGCACGAACTTGGCAATACCCATGACAAGCCATACAAGAAATCAGCGAGAATCGTTGGAGATGTCATAGGTAAATATCATCCACATGGGGATGTGGCAGTTTATGACACTATTGTGCGGATGGCGCAGGATTTTGCCATGCGCTACACCCTTGTAGATGGTCAGGGCAACTTCGGCTCAGTGGACGGAGATGCCCCTGCAGCCATGCGTTACACAGAGATTCGCCTGACAAAACTCAGTCATGAGCTTTTGCAGGATATTGAAAAGGAAACTGTTGATTTCCAGCCCAACTACGACAATTCCATGCAGGAACCAGCCATCCTGCCCTCAAGGGTGCCAAACCTTCTGATAAATGGCTCAGCAGGAATCGCAGTGGGCATGGCTACCAATATACCGCCTCACAATCTTTCTGAGGTTGTGGATGCGCTTGTGGCCATGATTCATGACCGGTCAATCTCTGTTCAGGATCTGATGCATTATATCAAGGGGCCTGATTTTCCGACTGCTGCCTCAATCTGTGGCACATCCGGCATAGTCTCAGCCTATACCACTGGCCGTGGCTCAGTCCGCATCCGGGCAAAGGCAGAAATAGAACCGGCGCCGAAAGGCAGCAAGGAAGTAATTGTCATCACCGAACTTCCTTATCAGGTCAATAAGGCAAAGCTGGTGGAAAAGATAGCTGAGCTTGCCAGAGATAAAAAGATTGAAGGCATTCAGGATGTAAGGGACGAATCTGACAGGGATGGAATGAGGGTTGTAGTGGAGTTGAAGAGAGATGGTGTCGCACAGGTCGTACTCAATCATCTTTACAAACACACTGCGATGGAATCAACTTTTGGCGTGAATATGCTCGCCATTGTAAACGGCCGACCGGAACTGCTTGATCTCAAGACATTGCTTGAGTGTTTTATTGACCACAGAAAGATTGTGGTCATAAGGCGCACGAGGTTTGAGTTGAGAAAGGCAGAGGAAAGGGCTCACATTCTGGAAGGACTCAAAATCGCCCTTGAAAACCTTGATGAAGTGGTCAAACTCATCAGGGCTTCTGCCACTCCACAGGAGGCTCGCGTCGGCCTTGTCTCCCGATTTGGCCTTAGCGAAAAACAGGCGCAGGCAATACTGGAAATGCGTCTTCAAAGGCTGACTGGCCTTGAGCGCGACAAAATACTTGAAGAGTATCAAACCCTTGTCAATGCAATCAAACGCTACCAGGAAATACTTGAGAGTGATGCGCTTGTCCTTGAAATAATTGAGCAGGAGCTTCTCGATATAAAAAAGCTTTACGGCGACGAGAGGAAAACTGTTATTACCTGTGCGCCAGACGAAATCAACATCGAAGACCTGATTGTGGAAGAGGACATGGTCATCACCTTGTCCCATAAAGGTTACGTCAAACGAAGCCCTCTGAACATATACAAAAGCCAAAAAAGGGGCGGAAAAGGTGTGACAGGCCTTGCAACCAAGCAGGAAGACTTTGTGGCAAATCTTTTTGTGGCTTCCACTCACGATTACTTTATGTGTATCAGCAACTTCGGTAGGCTTTTTTGGCTCAAAGTGCATGAAATACCCTTGGCAGCAAGAACGAGCAAGGGGAGACCTCTTGTTAACTTCTTCCCTGTTGACACAGAAAAAGGGGAGAAGATAGCAGCAGTTGTACCAGTTCGCACCTTTGACAGCGAACATTTTCTTTTTATCTGTGCAAAAAGCGGAACAATTAAAAAAACCCCTCTTGATGCGTTTTCGCGGCCACGGGCGGCAGGTGTGATCGCAGCCAATGTTTCTGATGGAGACGAGATTATTGGCGCTGACATCACAGACGGACAGGCGGACATCATCCTCGCCACAAGACTTGGCCAGAGTATCCGTTTTCCTGAAACAGATGTGCGCTCCATGGGCAGGGTGGCAGCCGGTGTAAAAGGCATCACACTTGAACAAGACGATGCAGTGGTGGCGATGGTTGTCGCATCAAAGGATGAGGGCTCCCTGCTGACACTCACGTCAAATGGTTTTGGCAAGCGCACTGACCTGTCTGCCTACAGGGTGCAGTCCAGAGGAGGCAAAGGGCTCATTAATATCAAGGGCACAGACAAGGTTGGAAACGTGGTGGATGTGCTGCATGTATCTGACGCTGATGAAATCATGTTGATCGGCACATCCGGGAATATTGTCCGCACTGCTGTCTCAGCAATCAGAAGCATAGGCCGTTCCACACAGGGGGTAAAGGTAATTCAGCTCTTTCCTGGAGACAGTCTTGCCGCAGTGGCAAGGCTTGCCGAGAAGGAAGAATCTGAAGATGGGTAGTCAGATAATATTCAACACAGCGGCTGTACTCGGGGCAGGCAGTTGGGGCACCTGTCTTGCCATTCATCTTGCCCGGAAAGGCATTCAATGCCGCCTTTGGGCAAGAAATGAGACATTTGCAGACAATATGCAAAAAACTCGTGAAAATAAAAAGTATCTAAAAGGGATACCCCTGCCTGAACATCTTGAGGTCACTTCTTCCCTGGCAGATGCCCTGACCAACAGGGAGATTATCCTGTTTGTTGTGCCCTCTCATGGCCTGAGACAGATAGCTGTGCAGGTCAACGAAATCCTTTGCAGCAAAGGCTGTAGTCCTGCCCTTTCAGCCATTGTGTCATGCAGCAAAGGCATTGAAAATGATACGTTGATGACCATGACAGAGATCATGGCTGAGACAATGCCAAAGTATCAAAACAGGATTGCCGTACTTTCAGGGCCAAGTTTTGCCGATGAAGTGGCAAGAGAATTGCCCACTGCCGTATCCATTGCATCCAAAGAAACCGCCACGACCCAATCACTGCAGCACATGTTTTCCACAGAGACTTTTCGGGTCTATGGCAGTACAGATATCACCGGAGTTGAAATCGGCGGAGCCCTTAAAAACGTCATGGCAATTGCATCCGGAATATCTGACGGACTTGGTTTTGGCGCAAACGCCAGGGCAGCTCTCATCACAAGAGGACTTGCAGAGATAGCCCGCATGGGTGAGGCTCTCGGAGCTCATCCTCGAACCTTTTCAGGACTTGCAGGCATTGGCGATCTGGTGCTGACCTGCACAGGAGATCTGAGCCGGAATCGTCAGGTAGGTCTTAAACTCGGACATGGGCAGATGCTCAATGAAATCATCGCATCCATGTCCATGGTTGCAGAGGGCGTTAAAACCACAAAATCAGCTTTTTTTCTGGCATCCAGGTATGGCGTTGAAATGCCGATCACGCAAAGTGTTTACAGTATCCTTTATGAAGGCAAAAACCCACGGGATACAGTCAGGGAGCTGATGACAAGACCGCTTGTGCATGAGTAAACACCAACTGCCACCCTCCTCCCAAAACTTTTATTCTGGCAAGCCTACAGAGCCATTTTCAAAAAAAGCTTACGAACCACGGGACTACAGGGGCCTGATGGCTCGTAAAGGCCTCGTCTCCTTTAATGTCGTTCACAAGGAGACCGACCTGCACATCCAGGCTGCCGAAGACCTTGCTGAAGATGTTTCCACATGGATTATAGAGGCAAGGCTTGCCATAGAAGGCTATATCAGCAAACACCCTGCATTTCTCCACAGCCTTGTTCCACTGCCATCAGACCTGTTCGCCCCTGCAATCGTGCAACAAATGCTGGAATCCTCCAGTAAATGCGGGGTTGGGCCAATGGCGGCAGTAGCCGGAGCAGTGGCAGAATTTGTGGGCAAAAAATGCATTAATCACACAGAGGGGGAGGTAATTGTTGAAAACGGCGGAGATATTTTTTCATACATAAAAGAAAAAACAATTTTTGCAATATGGGCTGGAAATTCCCAACTAAGTAAAAAAATAGGCATCAGTATAGGCCCTTTTCAAGCCTATCAGCCTATTGGCGTTTGCACCTCGTCTGGAACTGTGGGACACTCCCTGAGCTTTGGCAAGGCGGATGCAGTGACAGTCGTAGGAAGTTCAACTGCCCTTGCAGATGCAGCAGCCACTGCCATTGGAAACATAGTGAAAAATGAAAATCATATAGAAAAGGCGCTGGATTTCATGCAAACGATTCCTGATATAAAGGGCGGCTTAATCATCTGTGGCAAAAAGCTTGGAGTGTGGGGCGACATTGAAGTGGTCAAACTATAAGACAATACAACTAACCATCTGAAATCATGGAGCCGACAAGGGGAATCGAACCCCTGACCTGCTGATTACGAATCAGCTGCTCTACCAGCTGAGCTATGTCGGCAATTAAGAAGTTGGTATTGTAGCCTACTTTTAATACAAATCAAGGGGCCAAGACACTTAACTTTTTTATTAGACCATCATTAGGGAACCTCCCTTTATTTTTTGAATCTTCCGGAAATCAATAACATCGCATACCTTTTGCATTTCCAGTTTACTGATCCCAGAATATAATCACCTTTGAAACAGTCAGTATTGTAAGTTTTCAGATAGCAAGGAGGAACAGATGGATTTGACACATCCAAAAGGCGGAGTCAGAATGCTTTCTGCGCTTCGTGAAGTCAGTGGTTTAGTTGGCAATGTCAAAACCCAGGAGGAGCTGTTTCAGAAGGCATGTGATGCCCTTCTTTTTAATGAAGACTATTGTTTTGTGTGGATAGGGGCAAAAGACCCGAGAAACGACATCCTTATTCCTCTTGCAGGGGTGACCACCTACAAGGAGGAGAAGCTCGATTGTTTCTCTCTCATTGAAGAAATTTCTCTTGACTGGGATCCTCAGAAAAATCCTGCGGTCATCTCTTTAACTACAAATAGGCTGTTTATCCTGCGCGGATCAAACTTCAGCGATGCCCCTTTCAAGTTCAAGGAGTTTTCGATGAAGGCAGGCATTGATTCCTATCTGGCCATGCCGATCTGCCGGGAAGAAAAGATGTTTGGTGTGCTGAATATATGTTCAAAGTCGCCTGACTCTTTTAATGAGCTTGAGCTTGAGTTCATCAAGAACATTGTGATGGAGATCGCCCTTGCCATGTATTCCATGAATGTGGCCATGGACCTGGAAAGGGAGCAGGATTTGAGCCGTGAGATATGTGAGGCTGCACGGGCTCTTATGATTTCTATCTGTCATGGTGGGCATATACTAACCTTTAATGCTCAGGCAGAATTTGTAACAGGTTTTTCAATGCAGGAGATGAAGGGAAAATTCTGGATAGACGCCCTGATACCAAAGGAGAACCGTGCCAAGGTACAGGAGCTGTTTACTGCCCTCATGAAGGACGATGGACGCCAGTCATGTGATTTTTTTACTGACATTATGTGTAGGGATAAAAGCAGGAGGGTTGTGAACTGGCATGCATCTGTGCTGCATCCAGTGGATAAATTTCAGACAGGAATTGTCCTGATTGGCATAGATATTACTGAGCGTCTTGAGGCTGACAATGCCCTTGAGCAGGCCAGATTAGATTGGGAGAGCGTTTTTAATGCCATACAGGATCCGATTGTCATCACGGATATGGACGGGATTGTGCTGGATGCAAATCCTGCGACCTGTGATGCTTCAAAACTCAGGAAGGAGCAGATAAAAGGCATGGGTATTTGCAGGCTTCTTCACGGAGGAAGGCCTGCCGGAGTGGAATGTACCTTGGAAAATCTGATTAAGACAAGAAAAACCATGATATTTGAGACAGATCTGAAGGGTTTGAATGGATATTACCTTTTAACTGTTTCTCCGATTTCATCCAAGGACGGGACTATAAAGAGATTTCTGTTTGCCGCCCGTGACCTCACAGAGGAAAAGATCAGAAAGGCCGAGTCCATTAAGGTAGGTCAGCTTGCCTCCATAGGCGAGCTGGCTGCCGGAGTAGCCCATGAAATTAACAATCCAGTGAATGGCATTATCAATTATGCACAGATATTGCAAGACGAGCTTTCAGGAGATGCTGCAAGCAGGGAAATCCTGGAGAGAATTATTCATGAAGGCGAACGTGTAGCCTATATAGTAAAGAACCTGCTGTCATTTGCGCGTCAGGAGACTGAGGAGTTTGAAAGGATCAATATAGTTGAAGTCATCAATGATACTATATCGCTGATCGCTCATCAGCTAAAAAAGGACTCAATTATGTTAAATTTGGATGCTGGATCCATTATATCTGATGTTTATGGTCATCCGCAACAGCTTAAGCAGGTATTTCTTAATCTGATAAGCAATGCCAGATATGCCCTGAACAAGCGTTATCCTTTTATGGATGATAAAAAGAGGCTTGATATCTCGGTGTATGAGAGAATGAAGGATAAGGCATTGCATGTGATGGTGGAGATTACTGATTATGGCACAGGCATACCTCAAGATATTCTTGATAAGGTATTTGAACCCTTTTTTTCAAGTAAGCCTGCCGGAGATGGAACAGGGCTTGGGTTGAGCATATCTCATGGTATCATCAAAGATCATAGTGGAACTCTATCCATAGACAGTGTGCTTGGCAGCTATGCTAAAGCTGTGGTTGAGCTGCCTGCAGCTTAAGTATAAAGGTAAAAAAATGACTGACAGTCAGATAAATCAGGAAAGAGAAATAAGCATATTGGTAGTGGATGATGAGGAAAGCTTGCGCATAACATTTCAGCATTTTCTGAAAAGAGAAGGTTATGCTGTGGTTGATGTTGCGTCATCCTATAATGAAGCGTTTAATCTTACTGATATGAAGCAATATGACTGTATCATAACTGATATAGTGCTTGACGCCAACTCGGGAGTTGAGTTGTTGAGAGAGATAAGGGCAAAGGGTATCACTTCGCCGGTAATCATAATAACAGGTTATCCGAATATCAGAACCGCATCGGATGCTGTGCGGCTTGGGGCATTTGATTATATATCCAAGCCTGTCAACAAGGAAATGCTGCTAAAGGTTACCAGACATGCCATAGCGCATAGGATGCTGATGCTTCAGAAGGAAAAGGCGGAGGAAGAAAACCGAAGATACAGAAATTTTCTTGAGGCGATATTTCGAAGCGTAAAGGACATGATTATCACAGTTGATCCTGACCTGCGGGTTATGGAGTTTAATCGTGCTGCAATGATGTTTTTTAAGGATATTTCCCTGGATTTTGACAGGGGATTTTATATAAATGCGCTTCCAGGCTCCCTTGGCGCTAACTGCCTCAAGGATGTGGAGAAAGTGATCGCCACAAGGCGTGAGAGCAGTGAACACAGGATAGAATGCACAAAACCAGATGGTGCAATCCGTTTTTTCCGTTTGAGCGCAGCCCCTTTGATGGACGGCTCAGGGGTGTTTTTTGGGGCTGTCATGGTTCTGAGGGAGCTTAGTTTCCTTGAAGACATGGATGACAAGAGCAAGCGCGTCAGGTTTCACCGTTTTATCGGCAAAAGCAAAGTAATGCAGAATGTTTACAGCATGATAGAAAATGTGGGCAAAACTGACGTCACTGTGTTGATAACAGGAGAGAGCGGCACAGGAAAGGAGCTGGTTGCGGAGGCACTTCATATAGAAAGCCATCGCTCAAAGAGGATGTTTGTGAAGTTTGACTGCACCGCCATCCCTGAAGAGATTATGGAGAGCGAGTTGTTCGGTCACAAAAAAGGTGCATTCACAGGGGCCACATCTGACAGAATGGGCAGGATCCTCAAGGCAGATGGAGGGACCCTTTTTCTGGATGAAATCGGGGACGTGTCGCCAAAAATGCAGCTCCGGCTCCTGAGGTTTCTGCAGGAAAAGACCTTTTATCCGGTTGGAAGTGACCAGCCATTGCAGGTGGATGTTAGGGTGATTGCTGCCACTAATGCTGACCTCAAAAAGAGGGTTCAGGAAGGTGTTTTCAGGGAAGATCTCTACTTCAGGCTCAGAGTTGTGGATATCATGCTTCCTCCTCTGAGGGAGCGGAAAGAAGATATTGAACTTCTGCTGGAGTATTTCCTTGAAAAATCTAACAAGGAACATGCAAGAGCGATAACTGGTTTCACAGATCAGGCGCTTCAGGCCATCAAGAGTTACAACTGGCCAGGCAATGTCAGGGAGTTTGAGCATGTTGTAGAGCGGGCTTGCGTTCTTTGTCAGGGAAACACCATTACCACCGAGGAGTTGCCTCTGGATCTGATTGAAGTACAACATGGTCAGAAAAGCCAGCCAGCTCTTATCCCTGCGAATGTGCCTGTTCAGGCAGATATGGTTGAACAGCATCAGCAGATATTTCCTGTGTCAGATACATCAGTTGATATCTCAGGTTTGAGTGAAAGAGACACAATAGTTGCAACACTCAGGCGAACAGCCGGGAATAAGGCAAAGGCTGCGCGTATGTTGCAGATAGACAGGAGCACTCTTTATAGAAAAATTATGGAATATCAACTCAACAGCAAAGAGTGGGAAACATAACAGTGTTGTAACGTAAGTGTTGCAACAAAAGTGTTGCAACAAAACATAAGTGTTGCAATCTATGCTCTGGTGTGTTGAGGTTAATGCAACAGTTTTTTGTGGCAGTCATTTTTGTTCTGGATATCTGCTTTTAGCTTGCGCTTTTTTTCATTTTATCCCCTCTTTATAGATTTTCTTTAATAAAAAAATCTTTTTGCCTTCTTTTTGTTTTGAGTAATTTGGCACATATCATGCTGAATTGAATTTGCAGAAAAAAAACAAAGGAGGTAACCAGATGAAGATATACATCAGATATGCAATAGTTGTTGTTTTTTCCAGTCTGTTCATTCTGTTTGTTTACAAAGTCTGGCTTATCGAAAATACACCTCCTTATATTCCATATATTCCATACTCTGATCTGATTACTAAACTTCATAACAATCAGATCCGTTCCCTGCATCTCAAGGGGAATGATGTGCGCGGGGTGAATACCTTTAACGAAAATTTCAGCAGTTATGCACCTGAGCTTGGCAGTCTTATGAAAGAGCTGGATGGCAGGGATATGATGTTGATAGCAGAGGACAGCAAGCCTTCAGGTCTCTGGCAGTTTTTGAGCAACCTGATGCCCATGCTTATATTGTTGGGGGGCTATTTTATTTATGTCAAGGTTAAAAGTGGGAAAATAGGCTTTGCAAAACAGATTAAATCGGTTAAATTAGATCTGAAAGGTTCTGATAAAAAGATGACTTTCAATGATGTTGCCTGGATCCCGAAAGCAAAGGATGAGCTTTTGGAGGTAGTTGAATTCCTGAAAAATCCTCAGAAATACACAAGTCTTGGAGGCAGAATCCCGAAAGGGGTTTTGTTGCAGGGACAGCTATGGACTGGAAAAATACTGATGGCCAAGGCAATTGCAGGCGAGGTCAATGTGCCCTTTTATACACCATGAGCGGAGATTGGATTTTGTGGAGATGTATATTGAAGGTTTATGCAAAAAAAAGGTGAAGCTTGCACAGACAGTCGTCCTTAAGTAAGATTATAGCTAAAAACACTCCTGGTTTTTCTGGGGTGGAACTCTTGAACCTTGTAAACGAGGCAGCACTGATGGCAGCCAGAAAGGGCAAAAGCAAAGAGAACTAAACAAACAAAAGGCATAAGCAGTTTATATTATCAAGTATTAAGGAGGTTGCTGTCCATGAAACGAAGAAGAAAGTCAAGGATGTTTTGGTTGAGCGCTACTGGCTGTATGGCGCTGTTTGCCGGTCTGAATGGCGTGACAGCTGTAGCTGGCATGAGTATTTCAGATGCACCTGATGAAGTGACAATAGACAGTATAGCTGAGTTTTATCAGCCTGTTGCGTTCAATCATGCCATGCATACTGATATCACTTCCGGCGATTGCACTGTCTGTCACCACCACACCACAGGCAGTCCCCCAAAGGAAAAGCCATGCATCAACTGCCATAACGGAGGGAAAGAGGCGGACACTGTTTCCTGCAGGGAGTGTCACCTTGCCAAGCCGTTTGAGGCTGCTGCTGTACAGGAGCAGCAAAAGGATGTGGACCGTTATTATCACATTGATAAACCTGGGCTCAAGGTGGCCTATCACCTGAATTGTCTTGGCTGTCATCAGGCCACAGGAGGCCCTGTAGGTTGTCAGGACTGTCATATAAGGACTGAGGCCGGTGATAAATTGTTTCATGCTAAAAAAAGATGAAAAACGGTAGTTTTCAGTATGGAATTGAATTGACAAGGAGAAAATTATGGAACGAAGAAGTTTTTTAAAAGGAGCCCTTTCAGCAGGGCTTGCCGCCTCTGTTGTTAAAACTGAGAAAAGCGAGGCGGCGACATTTGACGGATATCCTGACGGCATGGGGGTGCTGGTTGATCTGACAAGGTGTGTCGGCTGCCGTTCCTGTGAGGCTGCATGCAACAAGGAACAGGGGCTTCCAGAGCCGGAAAAGCCATTTGACGATATGAGCGTTTTTGATGCGCATGGTCATGGAGAGGAGCATGCTGAAGGTCATGGAGGGGGGGGCAAAAGGCGTACAGACGAAAAAGCCTATACAGTGGTCAATAAGTATGATGTTCCTGGCATAGATCACCCGATCTTCAGAAAAATGCAGTGTAATCATTGCAATGAACCTGCCTGCCTGACCTCATGTTTTGTAAACGCCTACACAAAGACGCCTGAAGGTGCTGTTATCTATAATCCGGATGTCTGCGTTGGATGCAGGACATGTATGGTGGCCTGTCCGTTTTATGTGCCAACATTCAAATATTCCAGTGCCTTCAAGCCTCGCATCATGAAGTGTATTTTTTGCTATGACACAAGGCTCAAGTTTGGCAGGCCGCCTGCATGTGTAGAGGCGTGTCCGATGGGGGCCTTGACCTTTGGAAAGAGAAAGGAGCTTTTGGACATAGGCCGCCAGAGGATCAGGGAGAATCCTGGCAGTTATGTGAATTATATATATGGCGAGCATGAGGCTGGTGGAACTGCCTGGATGTACCTGTCTCCTGCCCCGTTTGAGAAGGTAGGATTTGACACTCATCTGCCCAAGGAGCCTATTCTTAACTATGTCAAGGAATTTCTCGGCGCTGTGCCAATGGTGCTCACAATATGGCCAGCTCTTTTCGCTGGATTCCACCTCTTAGCAACACGCAAGGATGGCCATGGCCATGATGAAACAAGTGAGGAGGAAAATTCATGAACCCTGTATCTGATCATAAATCTATAGCGCTTAACTCTCATAACAAGGCAGATGGCTCTGTGTGGAGCCTGAAGGAGAAATTTCTGCTCGGACTTACGCCTGGAGGATATCTTCAGGCAGTGTTTAAAAATCCAGTCAACTGGGTGCTTTTTGCAATCTTTGCAATAGGCCTGCCTCTGATAGCCCAACGCTATCTCTCTGGGCTTGGAAGCGTAACGTACGCCTCTAATGACTATCCATGGGGATTGTTTCTTGGGTTTGGCCTTTTTGGGATGGTTCCCCTTTCTGCCTCAGGCTTTATGCTCGGAACTACGGTTGAGGTTTTTGGCAGGCATGACTTCCATCCAATCGAACGGCTGGCACTTTTGAACGGACTGCTCGGTTATTTCTTTGCTGTCGTATATCTGCTTGTGGATCTTGGAATGCCATGGAGAATCTATTATCCGATGGTCATCTCGTTTGGCCCTGCCGCAGTGCTGTTTCTTGTGGCATGGCACGTTTCAACCTATCTTTCTGTGCAGATAGCAGAGGTTGCCCCGGCATTTTTTGAGTGGATTGGGTGGCTCAAGGCAAAAAAGTTTATCAGAAGCATTACCCTTGGCCTTACAATCGCGGGCATTATCCTGTCTACTCTGCATCAGGGAGCCCTGGGCGCTTTGTTTACTTATGCCCCCGGAAAGCTTCATCCTCTGTGGTACTCGGGTTTTATGTGGTTCATGTTTTTCTGTTCTTCAATACCTGCGGGGCTGTCTATGGTTGTTGTGGTCAGCACTATCTGTGTTAGGAGTATGAGATGGCGCTGTGATGAAAACTTTTTGAAGAATATTGGTGAAAATACCCTTGGTATTGCAAAAGGCGCATCCCTTGCCCTTATAACGTATCTGGTACTCAAGGTGATAAGCGTAGCTCATGATAATGAATGGTCCTATCTTCTAACTGACTGGGGCCGGTATTTCCTTTTTGAACTGTTTGTAAGTATAATAATGCCGCTTACGCTTTATACTATTGCTATAAAGACGAGAAGTGTGGGGCTTGCCCGTTTTGCAGCCTTGAATACTGTACTCGGGATTGTCTTTAATCGTTTGAACACTGCTTATATTGCATTTAACTGGCAGATATATCAGGAAACCCCTTACTGGAAAGAGGTGATGATCACGATTACGATATTTGCTATCTATTTTGTTACCTATAGATTTATCCTTTACAGATGGCCTATACTTTATACATGGAAGGGTAAAAAATAATGAGAAGTCCTGAAAATTGTTTTTTTGCTTGACGTTTGTTGTTTATCGGCAAAAAAATGTTCGTAGTGGGTATGCTGGTTTTTTTTGTCCATTCGCGCCTTGCCTTGGAGAAAAAGCTGATTTTTAGAACTTCCCTAAGAATGCAGTTTCAGTTAATGAAGAGGAGCTATGGCAAGCTATCTGAGAAAATTGATTCTCATATCCGTAATAACAGGGTCTGTGTTGCTGCTGATCGCGGTATCGGTCGGCATCAAGCAGACCCTGTTCCTGAATCACTTTGAAAGTGCCCTTGCCAGAACAGCTGAGTTGACGTTTAGAATGGCAAGCTTGAAGGAACGGCTTACATATTCTGCTGTCTTTAAAAAAACAGATGATTTTCAGCAAATTATTACTGAAATGCAGGCTATGTCTCCATTTATCGCAGAAATATCTAATGATATATTGATACCAGCCGAACTGAAAGCGATCTGTCTTACACACTCAGATATCGCTTCTCTTATCATGTTGCTTCATAGCTATAAAAATGCCCTGCCTGAAGATGGCGTTCTTAAAATCAATGATCAATCAAGAGAAATAGTTTCAAAAGCTGAAAGATTCAATCTTGAACTTCGCAATCATGTAATGCGAATTAGCAAGGGAAACAGCCTTATAATAGTAGGTGTGTTGTTGACTGCATGTGCGATAATAATGTTTTTCCTTTTATATATCAATAAGCAGATTATTTTGCCTTTATCATCATTGGTGGATGAGATAACAGCGAAAAGGTTTGATGGAGATTACTCAAGTCTGACAAGGCATCCTGAGAGCAAGATAATCTCTATGATAACTGATTATTTTAACTATTTTGTCAATCTTTATAATTATGAAAAAGAAACGCAGATATTATCAAATAAAAAAGCCACTATCAAATGCTGTGGATATGCTGTGACCGGTGAAGTAGCTTCAGAGATAGCCCATGACATTATTGATAGAGCTAATGGTGTGATTAACTATGCTGAAGTCATACATGACGAAGTAGAGCCACTTAAATCAATATTTTTGATGGAAGCAATTGCAAAGTTGCAGGATGAAAGCAAGCAGATCGCAGATTATGCAGCACAGATGTTGTATTCATCCTGTGATGAGGAACTTTGCGAAAAAGTTACAGTAAAAGATGTCTTGGAGAAAATATTAAAGGTGCTTGGGAGAAGAATAAGACAGGAACAGGCTGAGATAGTTCAGGAGTTTACTGATGACTTTCTAAACTTGAGAATTCATATCAATTTTATGAGCATGGTCTTTCTCGCATTGTTCTTGACAGCCCTTGAGAATATCAGCAGAAATCAAATATTAGGAAAAAGTAAAAGGATAGCGTTGAAAGGTTCTATAAAAAATGGCAATGTAGTGTTGAATGTCAGCTATCCAGTCCTGAATTCTTTGCAATGCATGGATGGAGTTATCGCAGGAAAATCTCCACAGATGCAATTCTCGGAAGAAAGATTGCAGATGCTCGCGATGTTTTTATCAGAAAAAGGTGGTTCTGTTGATATCCAGTATGTCCAGAAAGAGGAACTGTTGAGAATACAATTATCTTTTCCATCATCAATATAAGTCCTTCTTTATTATGTTATTATGTTGTTTTGTGACCATATTCTGATTTGTCTGCTGCCAGTTTCACTGTTGCCGTTTTTTCGTAGTTTTTTTGCCATTGGCATGATGTGTTTTGTCTGAACATTTGTGTTGCAGCAGTTTTTTTTGCAGCGGAAGTGTTGCGATATGTCTGATGTAACAACACCTCTGCAATAACTTTGCGTTCAATCTAAATTGATGCAGAATGTTATAAAATTGTATTTTTTTATGTAAAATCAGCATGTTGTTTTAAAGATAAATTGCTGTGCAAAATCGGAAAGGAAATCAATCTGAGTGATGTAGGCGTAGGAGTAGGGCAGGTAGGGCACAGCAGTTAATAATGATGAAGTTGCAAAGGTTAGCGCCTTGTGGTATAGGTGGGGTTGTAACTGGTCTTATAGGACTGTTGTGGGCTGTTATGTATAGTTGGCGGGCTTGGCAAAAGAGGGATATATAACAGCTATCACAGGATAAAAGAAAAACAAATTATATAAAATATAAAAGGAGACAACAGGGCAATGAAAGATAAAACAGCTATGACAATCATGATGGTAATAGGCGGCATGGTAGGAGTATGGTTAACAGCAGCTTTTATATCGGATTTAAGGCTTTCTGACTGGCAGTTTTCAAAATTGGCTGGCAGTTATCTGGTGAGTATAGGGCTTGTCAATGAGTTAAATACACTTGTTGACTTTTATACACATATAAAAGGTATTGAATATCTGGTATGTGTAGTTTTCTTTGTAGTTTTCACGGTATTCTACAAATATCTGAACAAGCCGTCAACGGCGCTTACAAAGTAGTGTTATTTTAAATATCGCCTCCAACAGCCTGAAGCAATTCAGGCTGTTTTTGTAACTATCCAGTATAATGCCGAAAACGAACGAAAACCACCATACTGTAACTATTCAGCAGTGCCCCACAGATGCAAGGAAGAGGCCTGCGAAGTGTGCTCTGTGCCTGCACATGAGCAGGCTGATAACACAGAGCAGATGGGGTGCTGCTGGATAGTTACCTGTTTTTTTTGTGTATATTCTCTGATGCCTGTCCAGTATGTATTGATTTTTTCCTTTCAGGCTGTTTTGAGTTCTTCTGGCTTGGGTAATATATGAGGTTGCCCAGAAAAACCTTCTGCATACTGCACATTTGCGCCAAGGGTATATGCCCTTGCTTTGTTGATGGCAAATGCAACGTCATCTTATGCCACATGGCTGATCTGGCTTTCATAACACCTGATTGCCTATTTTTTTTCCTTCTGCCACATTGATGATGTCTATAAGCCTGTTCACCTCGCCTTGCCTGCTTATCTCATAAAGGCAGACTTTATCAGGATGGGGGGCAAAAGTCAGAATCCTGGTCTGTCTGTTGCCAGCTTCACTGTTTCCGTTTTTCTGTAGTTTTTTTTGCTATTGGCATAGTGTGTTTTGTTTGAACATTTGTGTTGCAGCAGTTTTTTTGCAACATAAATGTTGCGATACATCTGATGTAATAACACCTCTGCAACAACTTTGCGTTCAATCTAAATTGATGCAGAATGTTATAAAATTGTATTTTTTTATGTAAAATCAGCATGTTGTTTTAAAGATAAATTGCTGTGCAAAAGTGGCATTGTCTATGCATTGTCTATGCAATAGACTATATCAAGCAAGGACAACAAAATAAGCAGACAAACTTAAGAAAGGAGATACTACGATGAAAACCATCGAAAAGAAAATCAATCTGAGTGATGTAGGCGTAGGAGTCGGGCAGGTAGGCACAGCAGTTAATGATGAAGTTGCAAAGGTTAGTCTTGGTATAGGTGGGGTTGTAACTGGCATTATAGGACTGTGGGCTGTTGTATGTATGGTTGGCGGCTTGGCAAAAGGTGGTGTGGTAGAGATAATTAAGGGATATATAACAGCTATCACAGGATAAAAGAAAAACAAATTATATAAAATATAAAAGGAGACAACAGGGCAATGAAAGATAAAATAGCTATGACAATCATGATGGTAATAGGCGGCATGGTAGGAGTATGGTCAACAGCACTGGCTGGCAGTGATCCTGTAGGTATTGTCAAGGAGTTAAATACACTTGTTGACTTTTATACACATATAAAAGGTATTGAATATCTGGTGTGTGTAG
>DYLC01000017.1:0-12412 GCA_020722285.1 Desulfobulbus propionicus
CCTGCACATGAGCAGGCCGATGACACAGCAGATGGGGTGCTGCTGGATAGTTACACAGTTGTAAGTGAAGGTGGTCGTCCTGCCTGGCAATATGAGTTTATTCCACAAGGATAGAAGCCTGAGGCCGCGGAATATATCCAGCACAAATTTGGCGATCTGAAGATAGAGCAATGCCTGTCCTCGCTGTTGTAGAGGGTGGCGTTCTCATTCCACGCTATAATCCGTCATTGTCTGAGCCTACTCAGAGCTGATATTTTGTTTGTCACCTGAAAGGAACTCATTTAGGCTGACTTCAGCGTTTTTCAGAGCGCAAAGCTCTCCACACATGGAGCAGCCCTTATGTGAGAGAGAACGTCTGCTTTCGAGTATGGCCTTTGCATCCTCCGGAAAAAGCAGATTGTCAAACTGTTTTTTCCACTTGAAGTCGCATCTGTCCTTGCTCACCTGTTTGTCTCTTTGATCAGCTGTTCCTTTGAGCTTTACGATGTCACCTATGTGTGCTGCAAGTCGCGCGGTTTTAACGCCAATGCGAACGTCTTCTATGTCAGGCAGTCCGAGGTGTTCGGCTGGAGTGATATAGCAGATGAGGTCAGCACCGTGCATGGAGGAGTGCGAAGCCCCGATGGCGGCAGTGATGTGATCAAAGCCAGCCCCAATATCGGTTGGCAGGGGCCCAAGCATATAGTAAGGTGCATCTCCTGACATCTTTTTCTGGAGTATTATATTTGCCTCAATCTCATCCAAAGGAACATGCCCTGGGCCTTCTACCATGGCCTGGCAGCCTCTTTTCCTGGCAAGCTCGCAAAGCTCACAGTTGAGTATCAGTTCTGACATCTGTGCCCTGTCTAATGAATCGTGTATCGCACCTGCCCTGATGCCATTTCCAAGGCTCAGAATAGTGTCGTACTTGGCAAGGATGTCGCAAACCCGATCAAACTGTTCATAAAGAGGGTTTTCCCGATGATTTTTAAGCATCCACTGGATCATGAGCGTGCCGCCTTTGGAGCACAGCCCGCCATAGCGATAACCCTGCTTCTGAAGCCTTTCCAGGGTGAACAGGTTGATACCGCAGTGAATGGCCATAAACGCCATGCCATCAGCACATTGTCTTTCTATCAGGTCAAACAGCGCCTCAGGGTCAAGCCTTGCAGGGTCGCCATGGGTTTGAATCGCCTGGCAAAATGCCTGGTACAGCGGGACATTGCCTACAGGAAGCGAAACAGCATGAAGTACTTCTTTTCTGATCATATCCAGATTGCCTGCCGCTGAAAGCTCCATCAATGTGTCAGCCCCTGTATCTTCCGCCACGACAGCCTTTTGTTTCTCATCATCTACGTTACACCTGTCACTTGATGTGCCAATGGAGGCATTGATCTTGGTCCTGAGCCCTTTTCCAATGCCAACTACCTTTTTCTGATTAAATCTGCCTTTTAATATGACAATCTTGCCATCCTGAACCCTTTTGCGTATGAGATCAGGCTCAAGTCCTTCTGTGCGCGCAACGATCTGCATCTCTTCTGTGATGATGTTGGTCTCGGCAGATTTGAGTTGAGAGTCCATGTAGTTTCCTTTCATGATATTGTTTTAGTGAGGTTCCAAAAATTGCCATTTTGCCCGCAAGCTTCAGCTTTCCAAACCTTGCCTTTTATTGCAAGGCGCCGGACATGGTTATGTTGTATTGAGGCTGAAAATGCCTTGCCCCTGAACAAAATTTTTATTTTTGGAATTTCACTTTAGTCATCGCATATAATGACTTTTTACGAGAACATCATATTTTGAGCCCGATCTTCTTTGCATCAGTGAGCATTTTTTTTATGGATTTTGAGACATTGCTGCCTGATGAAATCAAAGATGCAGTTTTTTCAAAAAGCATCTGCGCTGTTTTTATGTCCTTCTCAAAAATGAGATACCCTTTTGAAAGGAGCAGGAATGCCTCAAGATCAACGGGCGAGCGCCTCACCGCCTCCTCAAGCGCCCATTTTATATCTTTCCACGCCATGTTGGCTTCCCATCTCAGGTAGCCAAGTAACCTGAATGCAGAACTGGGCAATTTCTCTGAAAATTTTGTCTGGGAAGTCAATTTTTCAGCAACGTCCAATGCAGCTTTGTTTTTCCCTGAAGTTGCAAGAAGGGTCAGGTATCTGAGGGTTATTCTCAGGTCATCTGGCGCAAGATTGAGAGCTTTTTCAAGAAAGTCTTGAGCCTCGTTGTAGAGCCTTTTTTCCATCAGTATGCCACCGATGTTATAGTATCCCTCAAAATCATCTGGAAACCGGTTAATAGCCTCTTTAAAAATGTTTACGGCTTTTGTTTTCATGCCACACTCAGCCAACGTCGCGCCAAGGCTGTTGAGCAGGGTTCGAGAAGGTTTTTGCTGCTTGTAAGCCTCAAGATATAACCCCAATGCCCCTTTAAGATCACCCCAGGAGTAAAACTCATCTCCCATTACATTCAAGGTCACGTCGTCGAATGCAACGATTGTATCTGACTCGCCATTATGAATAAAAACTGCATGAAGAAGGGCAAAAAGGACGCTTACAGCCCCGGCATAACCTTTTTGCCAACTGGCTGATGTTCCGGCAAAAACTATACTTTTATTATCCGTTCTCAATGAATTGATTATTCCGTCTGCCCATTGCGGCAAAGATGCCGGTTTGTTTTGTTTTACAAAAAGTTCTGACACAAGAATGGTATTGCCTTCAAAGACTACACTCTCCAGATTTCTCTCAAGGGAAAGGTCACAGAATGCTGTTTCAGTGTCCCACGGCTTATCAGTCTGTAGCAGCAGCCACGCCTGGTTTTTTCGAGTAAAAGACATTCTCTCAAGGGCAGCCAGGATTGAATTAAGGTCAGGGAGATTTATTTTTTTCTGAAAACTTTCAAAGCACCTTTGACTGAATATCCTGGCACCCAAAAAATGTGCAGTCATTTCTGTCTGTTTTATCTGGTCTAACATGTCATGTGAACTGGCGTAGTTCGCATTGAAAAAATGACTGATGCAGCCTGTAAATATAGAGTTTTTCTTTGTGCAGTCCCTACTAATCTTGCCTATTGAGGCATTGAACTCATCTTGTTCTATATCCGGCGCAAGCAACCAGAGTTCTGTCTGGTTTCCACCGACCCACTGTATTTTCCATGAAGGAGGCAGACCTGAGGTATTATCTGACAATAAAATTTCAATATGTTCTCCTGCAAATATCAACCTGTTGATAATATCGCATCCGGCTTTCAGTTTAAGGTGCAGGATAGCAAAAGAGGAAGAGTGTGGACTGGCAAGGCATTGTTCAAGGTATTGCGGCAGTTCATCCGGGTCTGTAATGCGGGTTGTGATCGCGATGGATTTCAATTTCTCTGAAATGGCAGCCTTGAGTACTTCCTCCCATCGTTCCAGCTCTTCAGGTTCGATCAGCCTGTTGACACCAGTCAATACCCCTGCTGCGATCGTTTGGGCTGAAACAGTGAAGGGAATGAAGAGAGTGTGTGAAACCCTGTCCAGAAAACTTTTGCCATTTGAAAGCCTTTCATTCGCCCTTGCAAGCTGTCTTTCCTGAATCTGGATTATTTCTGGCAGGACAATGCCGGTATCAGTAAACTCTGTGGTATGATAATTTCTGCATGGAAAAAGTTCCTGCAACCAGGTTTTAAGATACCCATGAAGTCTTGAAAACTCTGTAAATTCAGGCGTCATTTCTCAGCCCCTTGAATGTGCTGATGATTATGTCAGTATCTTTTTCCAGCACTGTTCTTATGTCCATCACTATCCTGTTGTTTTCAATCCGCACGATAACAGGGGGGGTGGCATCTCTGAGTCTTTTTTCGAGTTCAGCGGCAGAGAATGCCTTGCTTTCCGCAACCACTGCCCATGACTTCATGCAGCTTAGAGGGAGTGAGCCTCCTCCTGCCTTTGACACGGTTTCATGTAAAGAGAAAGTGAAATTGGCAAGATTGAGATGATTCAGCTTTTTTGCAAGCCCTCTGGCGCGTGGCAGCAATTGATCTGCAGTCACAGTGAGCATGGAGAGGGTGGGTATGAGTTTCACTGCCCTGGAAGGTTCCCTGTAAAGTCTCAGAATGGATTCAAGGGCTGAGAGTGTGAGCTTATCGATCCTCATGGCCCTGTTGAGAGGATTCGTTTTGATTTTATCCAACAGTTGTTTGGATCCTACAATAATTCCTGCCTGTGGTCCGCCAAGGAGTTTGTCGCCGCTGAAACTGACAACATCCGCCCCTGCCTTTAAAGACTCCTGCACAGTGGGTTCGTAGGGCAGGCCATATCTGGAAAAGTCCACAAGGGTGCCGCTTCCCAGGTCTTCGTAGGCAATCAGGTTATGACTGTGGCTTAATTCTGCAATTTGTCTGAGTGGAACTGATTTGGTAAATCCAACTATGCTGAAGTTGCTCTGATGCACCTTCATAAGCATGACTGTCTGGTCAGATATTGCGCTTTCATAGTCACGGAAGTGTGTGCGGTTAGTAGCACCGATTTCCTTGAGAATCGCCCCGCTTTTGGCCATCACGTCAGGTATCCTGAAAGAACCGCCGATTTCCACAAGTTCACCACGGGATACCACCACTTCCCTGTCCTTTGCAAGGCTTTCAAGCACAATGAGCGTTGCGGCAGCATTGTTGTTGACTACAAGCGCAGCCTCTGCTCCTGTCAGTTCACAAAGCAGGTCTTCCACATGGCTGTACCGGCTTCCTCTTTCCCCTTTGACGAGATCGTATTCGAGGTTAGAATACCTGCCGGCTGCCTGACAAAGGGCATCGAATGCAATATCCGGCAGCAGTGACCTGCCAAGATTGGTGTGGATTACCACGCCTGTGGCATTGACTACAGGCCTGAGTGAATGCGACTCTAAGGCTATGAGCCTTTGCCTGGCGTCATTAGCCACCTGGGTTACTATGGATTCTGCTTCAACTGCCTCGCCGGCAAGGATTCGTGTGCGCCATGATGAGACAGCCTCCCTGGCAGCCCTGAGTCTTGTAGAGTATGGGGATGTCTCGGGAAGAAGAGATATGAGTTCGTCAATTTTGGGTAGATGCCTTAAAAGTTCCTGTTTCTGCATGACCTTGAATTTTTTGCGAATTTCCTGTTGCAGTTTAAATTTTTAAAAATGAAAATAACATTTATCTGGATCGAAAAAACCAAAGACACATGGTTAAAGCAAGGTATTGAGGAATACCTCGAAAGGCTCAGGCCGTTTTGTGATGTAGCGGTTAAAGAGCTGCGTTCTGGCCTGAAAAAAGGTTCGCCTGCATTGTGCAAGGAAACCGAGGCAAAAAACATCATCGCTGCCCTGCCGGAAAAGTCCTTTGTGGTTGTTTGCGACCTCCAGGGAAAACAGTTTGCGTCCGAGACGGTTGCCCATCTGCTTGAAAGGCTGGAAAACCAGGGGCAAAGGGAGGTGGCCTGCATTATAGGCGGGGCTTTCGGAGTGTCAGAAGCTGTTCTTCAGAAGGCCTCGCTGACCATGTCCCTGTCTGCCATGACCTTTACACACGACATGGCGAGACTTGTTCTTGTTGAGCAGATTTACAGGGCGTTCACCATCAAAAAAGGCCTGCCTTATCACTATTGATGGCGGGCGCAAAAAATCACCAACTATTGCGTTGCGCTGCATCCTTTGTCTTTACGGCGTACAGGAAGTACGCCTTAGGAAACTTCCCTTATTTTTAAGGAGTTGCGTACCTTGCATTTGACGATTTTTGCTTAGCCATCGCGTATAACGACTTTTTACGAGACCATCGCTATTAATATCGGGCAATTTAAAAGCTGACAAGATGTATGACCATTTATCAGCCTTTTTGGGAGTTCGCTTTATGTTAGACGAGTACTGACTCAACTGCCGTGACGCCTGGCACTTCGCTCCTGATGTATCTTTCGATACCGGATTTAAGTGTCATCTGGCTCATGGGGCAACCATGGCAGGCGCCTGTCAGCTTGACGTGAACCACACCTGTTTTTGAATCAAAAGATACAAACTTGACATCTCCTCCGTCCTGCTGAAGCATTGGACGAACCTTTTCTAATGCCGCTTTTACCTGTTCTTCCATTTGTTGTTCCTTTCTGATGTAATTTCGTTAGGTTTATTGTTTCCGATTAAGTTTTGGGACTTCTCTTTAATGTGACGCAAACTTGATGGCGTCGCAAAAAAGTCGCCAACTGCCCAACTATTGCTATATTGCGCTGTATCCTTCGTCTTTGAGACGTACAGGGAGTACGTCTCATTCATCAGGATTTGCGTGCCTTGCATTTGACGATTTTTGCGTAGCCATGACGTATAACGACTTTTTACGAGACCATCAAACTTAACATCTCTTTGTCTAAATGCAATCTCATTAAGGCAAAAAATAATGACGCCTTAGGGCCATGGCCAAGCCTGACAGCAAAGCGATAGCAGTAATCCAGCAGACGGTAATCAAGGACAGTCCAGCTACTTGCTGTGCCAAGTAAAAAAAGCCATGAGATGAGCATGGCAGGTAATGCGCATGCAATGATGAACCTTACGTCTTTTTTATTTCTTAACCTGAAAATCATACTTCTTGACAAGGATGCCTCTGCCTGAAGAAATCCGCAGGCTGCTTACAAAAGGATCTGCCTCCCTGTCATCCACCCCTCGTACATTTCCTGCGATGGGAAACGGGGCTTCATCTACTAAAAACCCTGTTAAATATTGTATTGATATGTTTTAGATGGTTTTCAATCCTGAAAAGAGAGTCAAGTTCCTGAACAGTCATTTTTTGCATGACATCGTCATCTGCAAGAAGCAATTGTTTGAAATCACCTTTTCCAGCCCAGACCTCCATCGCCCGTTTCTGAACGATCCTGTAGGCATCCTCCCTTGATATGCCTTTTTCTGTCAGTTTTAACATTACCTGCTGGGAAAACAGAAGTCCCTTGAGCATATCGAGGTTTGCCTGCATCCTTTCTGGATGTACAGTCAGTCTGTCAAGGAGACGGGTAAGGCGGGCGAGCATGAAATCTGTCAGAATAAAGGCATCCGGCGAGATCACCCTTTCCACTGAGGAATGGCTGATGTCCCTTTCATGCCAAAGGGCTATATTTTCAAGGGCTGGAAGCGCATAGGAACGCACAAGCCTTGCGATTCCGCAGAGATTTTCTGACAAAATTGGGTTTCTTTTGTGGGGCATTGCGGAAGAGCCTTTCTGCGCTACATCAAAAAATTCTTCTGCCTCACGCACCTCTGTCCTTTGCAGGTGGCGTATTTCAGTGGCTATCTTCTCGACCGTGCCTGCAAGGATCGCAAGGCTGCAAAAGACCTCGGCGTATCGATCCCTTTGTACCACCTGATTGGAAGCCGGTGCGGAGTTAAGCCCAAGTTTTTCACAGACATATTCCTCGACTTTCGGATCAATGTGGGCAAACGTGCCCACTGCCCCTGAAATCTTTCCGCAACAGATGGTTTCACATGCTGCTTCAAGTCGCTTCTTATTCCTTGACATTTCGTCATACCATATCGCAAATTTCAAACCAAAGGTAACTGGCTCGGCATGGATGCCGTGCGAGCGGCCTATCATAGGCGTGTCTTTGAACTCAAACGCCTTTTGCCTGATAACCGTCATTAGCTCGTCGATGTCCTGCATGATCACAGCAAACGCCTGCTTGAAAAGATATGCCATAGCAGTATCAAGCATGTCGGATGAGGTCATGCCAAGGTGCAAAAATCTTCCGGATGGCCCCACATGCTCTGTGACATTTGTCAGAAACGCTATCACGTCATGATGGGTCTTTGCCTCTATTTCATCCACCCGTTTTGCATCAAAGCCTGCCTTTTGCCGTATTTCCTGTGCAGCTTCCTTTGGCACAACTCCAAGCTCAGCCCAGGCCTCAGCTGCCAGCACCTCCACCTCAAGCCATGCCTTGTACTTATTCTCCTGGCTCCAGATGTCTGTCATTTTTTTTCTGCTGTATCTTTCTATCACTTAATATGTCTCCTTATGATATTTGATGGTTCGTTTATCAACCATCCCAGCTTGTTCTGTATTTGTTCAACTGTAGGCTGATAATCCATTTTCAATAAATCGCAAGATGCCAGAAATACGGTCATTAATGTCGCTAAGTGCGCTTTTGTTCTGATGCGCACTATTTTTTCCCTGGCAGATTAGAAAGATGGCAGCCTCAGATCGCTCTGTTCCCCTGGTTTTAGCCATCTGTGACCATCCCATCTGACAAACAGCAGCGAATCTGAAGAAAGCAGGGGTTTCGCCCCTGCTGGCTGCGATGGTGTAAGACAGGCGGTCACACCGTTAAATGGGGCTGTCATGTTCAATAAGGCATTTTTGATGGCGGATCTGCTAATCACAGGCTGACTTTGCGCAAGTTGCGTAATCAGAAACAGGCTGTCCCATGCAGTGGCAGCAGCAAGTCGAGCCTCAATAGGGAGTGAGGCGAAACTGTCAGGCATATTTGCCTTGAAACGCATCAGGGCAAAGTCAGAAGGGTGTGATCCCACTGAGTCTGCTTGGTGTTCCCATCTGGCAAGCACAGGTGGTAACACAGAAAATAAGCGCCATTTTTTTACGGGCCATTTTTCAATCGTGCCTGCGTTGAGCGAGGAAAGAGGGAGAGCGAATGTCCAGCCTGGAGAGGCGTCGGGGTTCATTGTATCCATAAAATCATTAACAGCTTTTTTGTTTCCCCAGACAAGGGCGGCCTTCGAAGCAGAGCCTGCACCCCATGTCGCAGCGGCCTTATCTGCTGCATTATTGCCCCTGTCTTCAAGTCTGACTGAACTGGAGAGATTGATCCCTTTTTCAACGCCATAGGCCTTCAGGACAATCAATGTGGATTTTGACCAGTCGTCTGAGCCTAAAACAGGGGTTATTCTTTTGACCCCAAGAGCTGCGAGCTGGTCAAAGAGGATTCTTGACTGGGCTGTAATGTCTGGAAGCAGACTGTATGTCCAGTCGTGTCCAGGCTTGTCCACAAAGGCAGTGAGCAGATCGCCCCCCTCTGTCAGAAAGATCGGAACAGAATAGCTTTCGGCATAGTCTCTCAGGGCCGGGGCAAGCCCTTCATCAGACGGCCCGATTATGGCAAGGACATTTAAATCTCTGGCAAGCACATGAGCTTCGTGAAGCAGCCTTGACCTGTCATGTTGAACATCCCTGACAATTATTTCAAGAGGCATGCTGGCAAGACCTCCTTTTGCATTTATCAGGGATGTTGCTTTTTCCAGTGCTTCAGCAATAGCCGCACCTTTGCTCTGCTCATCGTCGAGACTTACAAGACAACCGATTTTGATGGTCTCGGAAGCTTGTCCGGAAAATGCGCAAAAAATACAAAAAACTACAAGGAAGATTGAAAGACTGTATCTCAATGGAGGTTCAAAATTAGTTCAGCCTTGATAGCTCTTTTTTGGCCATTGTCGCCTGTTCGCTGTTTGGATAGATCTTGACAAGTTTTTCGTAGATTATCTTGGCGCTTTGCTTGTCTCCAAGCTTTATAAACGCCATACCCTGTTTCAGATATGCAGCTGGGGCCTTTGCGCCTTTGGGAAACTTTGTGATGACCTTCTGGTATTCAAGGATGGACTCTTCAAATCTGCCAAGTTGAAATTCACAGTCGCCAACCCAAAACATGGCATTGTCCGTCAGAGCGCCATTTGGGTTTTCCATGACATAGCGTAGGAAATCAGCCTTCGCCTCCTTGAACTTGCCCTGCCTGAAAAGATTGATTCCTTCTTCATACAGCGCTTTTGGAGAGGATGCTGAGGCTGGCTGCGCTGGCTGGGCAGCAGCGACAGGAGGAGCCACAACCGGTGTGGTAGTGAGCGCTGCAACGGAAGCTGGCTGGCCTGGCTCCATAGCAGAAACCGGCTGGGCGCCTTCGGCAGCCCCGGCTTCAGCCGAGGGTGGACTCACCTTCAATGTCAGGGAATCTATGCGTTCCTTCGCATCCTTGGCAAAACGCATCATTTCCTGGTCTCTTTGTTTGTTTTTATGGTCCATTTGTTCAAGCTGGCCATTTACCCTCATGATCTCTGCCTCAATCTGGTCAATTCTGGCAATTATGTCTGCCTGGCCTGATTTCATGCCTGTCATACCTTCAAAGGCATTACGAAGTGAGCCAATTTCCTGTCTGGCATTGGCCTGTTCAGCACTCAGTCTGTCAATGCGTTTTTCCATCAGCTCAATCTGATCAGGATGAGCACAACCAAAAAACACAAGCGGAGCGCATGCCGTCACTCCATAAGCAAGAAATCTGAGCAAACCATTCCTTTTTTTCTGTTTATTAACCATCTCGTTCATCTCTTTGTACATTGTTGGAACCTCCCTTTATTTTCTTCCCCAGTTTGCCTGGCTTATTTCTCCAAGCATCTGGGTGATGATTTTTTTCTGGCCTATTCCTGTAGATGTCATGGCATATAACTCTTTTCTGCCAGTCCTGTTGCTTATAAATAGGATCAACCTGCCGTTTGGCGCCCATGAGGGGTTTTCATTGTTCCCGATGTTGGTAAGCTGGAGAGGTTCGCCTCCCTCTGCTCCAATGGTGAAAATCTGAAACCTGCCGTCAACTCTGCCGGTATAGGCTATCATGTCTCCACGCGGTGACCATTGCGGGTCTGTGTTGTAACTGCCCCTGAAGGTGATGCGCTTTACGGTTTTGCTGGTCATGTCCATAACATAGATTTGAGGAGATCCGCCACGATCTGAAACAAATGCCATCTTTCTGCCATCTGGAGAAAAACTTGGTGATACATTCATACCTGGCCCAAAGGTGAGTTTTTCCTGGATTCGTCCGTTGATATCCACAAGATAAATATCAGGGTTGCCGTCCTTGCTGAGGGTGACAGCAAGTCTGTCTCCGTTTGGATGCCATGCAGGGGACATGTTCAGTCCCTGATATCCGAGTATCTGCTTTGCAGAACCATTGATATCTTTCAGATAAATCTGGGGCTTTCCATGTCTATATGAAGTAAATATTAGTTTTCTGCCATCCGGTGAAAATCTTGGCGAAAGCGCAAGGGATTTTTCATCTGTAACTTTTTTGGGGTACCATCCATCAAAATCTGCGGTAAAAATGTCTTTTTTGTTACCTTGTTGCAGCACAAAGGCAATGCGGGAAAGGCTTGCACCCCTTTCGCCAGTGAGTGCAAAGATGATTTCATCACAAAACTCATGGGCAACGTGCCTGTATTCCTGAGGCGTAACCCTGTATTGTTTTGAAAGTATCACGGAGTTGTCTGCCACATCAGTAAGTTTGTAGTCAACAATCATTGCCTGGCCACTCAGATACAATGTGCCGGTTGCAGCATAGTTTACCCCAAGCCGTTTCCAGTTGTAGTCAGCGGCTCCGCCATATTTTTGAGGGTCAGGGACTGAAAAATAGCCATGGAATAAAAGGTCTTCTGTCAGCACCTCGGAGATGTTTGTGCCTATTCTTGTTGCCTCTGAGCTTTCCGGTTTGGCATTCAGATAAGGCACTGCAATCGGAATGAGCCTCATGCCTGGGGCAGTCACATCCACATAAATCTTGGCGTGCGCCTGAGACACCCAGCAAAAAAGAGCTGTAAGAAGCATTAAAGCGACTGATGAATATTTAGGGCATGTCATTAAATTCTTTTTTTTATTTGAGTACATTTTTATCACATCACTATCCCTTCAGGAGTAAATTTTATCAAAAGGCCATCCTGAGCCTCTTTGGCAAGATAGGCTGGCGGGGCTGGCAAAGGGCTTGCATCCCGCACAGCCTTGGCTGCAAACTGATCAAACTGGCCATTTCCTGAACGCCTTTCCACCTTTATGTTCAAAACCTGGCCGCTTGAATCTACAAAGACCAGCAGTTCACACGAAAGTTGCGAAAGTCCCCTGATACTCTCAGGCAGAACCCACTGGCTTGAAACCGCGGCGCTGACAGCCGAGGCATATTGGTTTACAAGGCCTGAAGGAAGACCTTGCGCAGCAGCATCGCCATGCCTTGCACCCTGAGCCTTTGCGTCAGCAGCAAGTTTGTCAGCAATAGCCCCTATCCGTCTGTTCAGATTCTCCTGTGCATTCTTACCCTCAACACTTGCCTTGACTGCATTGAGCCTGTCATTAAGATGTTTTTCCAGGTTGTCAGCCTTTGCAGCCTCTTTTGTTTCTATATTTTTTTTGTCTTTCAGTCTGTTTTCAACCTCTTTGAGCCTCTCCTGAAGGAGTTTTTCAGGATTGGGCTGTTCAGGCTTGACCTCTGGTTTGGGTTGAGGCTTTGGTTCCGGCTTTGGCTCAGGTTTTGGCACAGGCTTTGGTTCCGGCTTTGGCTCAGGTTTTGGCACAGGTTTTGGCTCTGGCTTTGGCTCAGGTTTTGGCACAGGCTTTGGTTCCGGCTTTGGCTCAGGTTTTGGCACAGGCTTTGGTTCCGGCTTTGGCTCAGGTTTTGGAACAGGTTTTGGTTCCAGCTTGGGCT
>DYLC01000017.1:12512-26647 GCA_020722285.1 Desulfobulbus propionicus
TTTGGTTCCGGCTTTGGCTCAGGTTTTGGAACAGGTTTTGGTTCCAGCTTGGGCTCAGGTTTTGGTTCTGGTTTTGTAACAGGCACCGGAATGCTCTCTTCTTTGGCTGGAGCTGGTTCTGGTTTTGTAACTGTTTGTTTTACTGGCTCTGTAATCCGGGCTTCAGCAACTGGTTGCGCTGGTCTGGAAACTGGCGCCGGCGACTGCATATCCTCGCCCTTAGGTAAGGAGCTGACATCCACAAGTTTAACTGTTGAGGTAATAGGCAGTTGAGGAGGCCGACTCAGCCAGAGTTTGTTCAGAAAGGGGGCCATTGCCACTAAAAACACGTGGAATAAAACAGCAATTATGATTGCCGCACCCCATTTGTCGCCCTCAATTCTGGATTCTGGAGGATTGCGATACATGTTACAATACGTTATCTGTGTCTGTTTGAGGCCTTTTTGGGGGTCTCTCGCTCTGTAGGTTCAGTTACAAGTCCCAGGTCTTCAATCCCAGCCTCCCTTACTGCCGCCACCACCCTGGCAACTACTCCGTAAGACGCATCTCTGTCTGCCATCAGAAGTACCTGGTCAGTTTTACCCTGTGATTTCATCTCAGTGAGTTTGAGCGTCAAGGTGCCTTCTGAAACCGGTTTGTCCTTTAAAAAAATGGCCCCCTTTTCATTGACAGATATGACAACAGGTTCTTTTTTCTGCGGTATTGCCTTGGCCTGGGCATCCGGCAACTTTACATCCAGCCCCTTTGTCATCATCGGGGCAGTGACCATAAAAATTATGAGCAGAACCAGCATCACGTCCACGAGGGGCGTAACATTTATATCTCCCATGTAGCTGCCTTTTTTCCCGCTGCTCATGCCCATGACATTACTCCGTGTCTTTTGATCTGGAGGCGGTGCGACTCTTCACCAGGCGTCTTTCAACTGCATTTATGAAGTCGCCACTGAAGCCTTCAAGCCGCGCCTCTATTGTGGAAAGGTGGCTGGTGAAGCTGTTAAAGGCGATTACCGCTGGTATCGCTGCCAGAAGTCCGACTGCGGTGGCGACAAGGGCCTCAGAAATGCCTGGCGCAACAGTTGCCAGATTGGCTGACCCCTGCTGGCCTATGTCATGAAAGCTCTTCATGATCCCCCAGACTGTCCCAAAAAGTCCGATGAATGGCCCGGCATTTCCTATGGTGGCCAGAAATGGGATGGAAAACTCAAGGGATTTCAGCTCTTCCTTTATGCTTTTTTGAAGGCTGCGTTCAAGGGCCTGCACCCACACCTTCATATCAACCGGAGTATCCACCTGCCTTACAGTCTCCTGCAACCTCTTTAATTCTTCATAGCCAGACAGAAACACGCCAGCCATTGGCGAATTAGGGCTTTTTATGGCCTTTGTCTGCACCTGGGCAAGATTGTCATTTTCCCAGAAAGTTTCCTCGAAGTCATCATCTGCATCCGAAGCCTTTTTAAACCTTTTTATCTTTGCAAAGATTATTGTCCAGGCTGCGAGTGAAAAGGCCACTAAAAGCAGCAGGACAGCAAGAACAATCGGGCCTGAACCCAATATCATGCTCCAAATGCTCAAGGTATTTTGTGTTGGCATATCAATTCCTTCACTCATCAAGAAAGATTGAGTGTTTATGTAAAAAATCTGAATTAACTAAACCTGATTTGGCTGCAAAAAGCAGCAGGGCGTTGACTGCCTTCTGGCCTGTGTGGCTCAACATGACAGTTTCATCTGTGACATAAAGCTGAATGTGTTGACGTATCACATCTTCTTCCATCTCCTGGGCATGGCTTTTAACAAAATCCATGGCCTTCTCTACGTGCGTAAGCCCATACGACACGCTTATATTAAATACATTTGATATTTGTTGCAATAACCCTTTATCAAGGCTCCTTTTTGCAACGACACACCCGAGCGGTATCGGAAGGCCTGTTGTTTCCTCCCACCATTCCCCCAAATCCTGGCATTTGACAAGGCCAAAGCGTGGATAGGTGAACCTTGTTTCATGGATAATCACGCCAAAGTCCGCTTCATTTGACGCCACACTCTCTGGTATCTTTGAAAAGTCCATTGGTAACAGCTCGATTTCCCTATTAAGCCAGAGCCTTAAAAGCAGAGATGCAGTGGTGTAGCGCCCTGGTATGGCAATTTTTGTCTTGCTGATTTCGTTTCTGTCGGCTTTATGTCTGCCCACTACAATCGGCCCGCAACCTCTGCCAAGCGCACTGCCTGATTTCAACACCATGTAATTATCCAAAATATAGGGGAGTACCCCGACGGAAACCTTGCTGACTTCAAGCCTTGCATCAAGGGCAAGCCTGTTTAATGCCTCAACATCTGTGATGGTTGGGGCGAAGCTTAACTCACTGCCGGTTTTACCATGGAGCAAGCCGTAAAAACTCACTGTGTCATTGGGGCATGGAGACATCCCGAAGCGGATATGTTTCATTATCTATCGTTAGAAACCATTGAAAGAAAGCTTTCTGTCATGGACGTTGCAGCCTTCATGGCCTCTGAGATGCGCCAGTTATTTTTGTCCGGATCCCCGGCCTCATTGCTGATGCCTCTGATTTCGACAAAAGGTATGCCATAGTGCTCACACACCATTGCCCCTGATGCGCCTTCCATGTTTTCAACCTGAGAGCTGTACAGTTTTTTCATCATTTGACCTCTTGTTCTGGAGCCACTCGAACAGGAAACTGTAACCATGTCAACAAGGTGTGTTGAGGTAGAAATTGCGCTTTTGACATGGAAAGGCCATTTTTTCACCATCTCATAATGTCTTGGCAGTTTCTGTCCAGCTATGACAACAGGCTCAATACCGTCTTCATTGCATCTGCCGAGATCGCCAAATACCTCTTTTCCTGCGATCACGGCGATTCCTGGCGCTATTGTCTCAGGTTCGTATGTGCCGCCAATGCCGACCATCACTACCATATCTGCTTTTAACTCGATTACCAGCCTTGTTATCCCGAATGCAGAGGCTGCGGGCCCTACGCCGCAGATGCCAGTTTTCACACCAAACTTATGGATGACTGGCGTCAGAAATGACAGTTCCAGTTCAGTTGGCGAAATTACCAGTATTTTGAAATATGGCATCTGAACCTGAAAATACTGTTTTCAGTCTGTCTATTAAATCTGAGAAAAATGCAACGGCTGCAGTGTCTTTGCTCTTGATTGACCATACATGGGATCCAAAGCCCCGAAGTTCGTCCGCGATACCTGATATTCAATCTTTTCAAGTAGGAGGTTCTGCATTTTATCCTACGAGAGATCTTATCCTGAGCCTCAGCCCCTGAAGCCGGATAAATCCCTCTGCATCCTTCTGGTTATAGACTGAATCCTCTTCAAAAGTGGCAAAATCAGGGTTGTAAAGGGATTTTTCAGCCTTTCTTCCTGCGACAGTACACAGGCCTTTGTAAAGTTTCATCCTGACCTCGCCTGTGACCTTAGCCTGACTCTCGTCGATTAATTTTTGAATCAGCTCCCTTTCAGGTGAAAACCAGAAGCCGTAATAGATCATCTCTGCATAACGAGGCACAAGGGAGTCCCTTATGTGTGTCACCTCCCTGTCAAGAGTTATGGACTCAATGGCCATGTGTGCGTTTCTTAAAATCGTGCCGCCCGGCGTCTCATATACCCCCCTTGATTTCATGCCTACAAAGCGGTTTTCAACTATATCCGCCCTGCCGATTCCGTGTGCTGCGCCAAGTTCATTGAGCTTTGCAAGCAGGCTTGCAGGAGAAAGTCTTTCACCGTTTATGGCCACAGGATCGCCATGCTCAAAGCTGATTTCGAGATATTCCGGCTTGTCAGGGGCGTCTTCAAGGTTTTTTGTCCAGACAAACATGTCCTGTGGAGGCTCAAACCATGGGTCCTCCAGTATCCCTCCTTCGTAGCTGATGTGGAGCATGTTGGCATCCATACTGTAAGGTTTAGCCTTTGTGACAGGGACAGGGATGTTGTGTCTTTCAGCAAACTCGATAAGTCTGCTCCTTGATGCCAAATCCCATATCCTCCAGGGGGCGATGATCTTCAGTCCTGGCTCAAGAGACATATATGTAAGTTCAAAGCGAACCTGATCGTTTCCCTTGCCGGTTGCGCCGTGACTTACTGCATCCGCATTACATTTTCTGGCAATGGCCACCTGTTCTCTGGCAATGACGGGTCTGGCAATAGATGTTCCGAGAAGATATGTGCCTTCATAGATGGCGTTAGCCCGAAACATCGGAAATACAAAGTCCCTGACAAACTCTTCCTTTAAGTCCCTGACATAGACTTCGTCAGCGCCTGTGGCGATTGCCTTTTTCCTGACCTGTTCCCAGTCTTCATCCTGACCGATGTCAGCGGAATAGGCTACTACGGGACAGTCATACTGTTCCTTTAGCCAGGCAAGTATCACGGATGTGTCCAGACCGCCTGAATAGGCAAGAACAATTTTTTGCGGGTTGGCTGTTTGGTTCATATTTTAATCCTTTCTTCTGTCAATGAGATAGTTATTGCCTGGGAGTGACTTGACCTTTTTCTTCATCTGGGCTGCCACCTGAGAGACCTCTCCATAGTGCTGATATCTGCCAGGTGAACACATCACTCCGATAATAGACAGACTTGTGATGGGAAATGTCTGCTTGTTGCCCCGCCTGTCAACGGAGATGAAGCAGCCAGCCTCCCTTTCTTCTTCGTCTATAAAAAGCGGGATTAAGGCTGAAAAGTTTGCAAGTACCTTCTGGCATATAGTATCTGCCTTGTCTGCAGGCGAGATAAAGACAAAGTCGTCGCCGCCGATGTGGCCCACAAATCCCTTAAGCTTGGCCTCTTCATTTACTACGTTCACAAATATTCGGGCTACCATGCGGATTACCTCGTCTCCCCTGGCAAATCCGTATCTGTCGTTGTAGGGTTTGAAATTATCAATATCAACATAGCCTACGACCATAGTGTCCTGCTTTTCATTTTGATCCCTTACCAGGATGGCCTGAATGTGCCGTAGAATAGAGGTGTTGCCTGGCAGTTTTGTGAGGGGGTTGTTGTCAGCGACCTTTTCCACCCTTTTGAGCGCAAGGTCAAGCCTTGCTATTTTTTCCTGTAAACTTGCGCCTGCAAAAAAAATCTCATCCACAGGGTACTCGTTCCAGTCGAGACAGAACAGGCTTTCTTTGTCCTTTACGCTTACGAGTACGATTGGCATCAGGGCAAGTTGCAGATTTTTTGTGATGGTATGGATGATGGTTTTGTCCATCGCTGCCGGCAGGTCTTTTTCGATGATCAGCAGATCAGGAGGTTGGGATAAAAAAGAATTTACAGACTCAGAGATGTCCCCGCCAAACATGAGTTCGAATCCCTTTGCAGTTAATAACGCAGTTTCTTCCTCTGTGAAAAGGCTGCTTGAGCTGATTACATTAACTTTTGGCACAATTAGGCTTCTTTTTTGGAGTTTTTTGTAAAATCAGAGGTAAAGTCTATGAGTTCAAGTAATTTGAGTTCAAGTTCGTCCAGCAACTCCTTCATCTCGTTTTTGCCAAGTTTGATCTTTTCCCATGCGCTGTGTTCAAGCGGTGGCACCCACGGATCGCCTGCATAACCAAAACCCAGTCCACGGATTAAAATATTGGAAAAATGAATGATAGCGCATACGTCCTTGAATTCAGGTGCCTGTTCAGGGTTGTGGTGAAAACGAATCGGGATAACCAGACGAGGTGGAAGATTCCACTGTTTGGCAAGCCATGCGCCTATCTCCGGGTGCATGATTCCAAGAAGTTTCTGTTCAGCCTCTGAGATGGACACGTTATTTTTTTCAGCATATTGAATAAGTTGCTGGAAATCTTCGGGAAGCTCTGCCCGGACGACCACTTTGCCAAGATCATGTATCAGACCGGCTGTTGAGATTTCCTCCGGGTTTTTAATGCCTTTTTTCCTGGCGATACTGCTTGAAATCAGTGCGCATCCCAGAGAGTGCTCCCACAGGCCTACGTCAGATGCCTGCATTACCTCGAAGATGGATGAGGTGACGATCAATGTCTTGATGACATTAAAGCCCAGCAGCACAAGCGCATTCGATACCGTGCTTATCCTTTGTGGAAATCCGAAGAAAGACGAGTTTACCATCTTTAAAAGCTTGCTCGTCAGCACCTGATCCCGCTCTATCACAACGCCCAGTCTTGTTGCAGTCATGTCCTCGTCTTCGACCATTTTGTTCAGCTTTGCCACAATGGGTGGAATTGTGGGAAGAGACTGGATATTTTTCAGGCGTTCCTTTATCTGATGTCGTTTGGCTTCGGTCAATTCGTCAGTCATAGCTATAACCTTTCTCAGCGTTTTTCCTGCTCTATCATCTGCTCGGCAATGAGTTTCATAATGGCGCGAAGCACAGGGTCAGACTTAACCTTTGCAAAACGTTCTTCAAGTTCCTTCAGCCTTTCAGTAATTTTTTTTTCCCCTGGCAGTTCAACAGGATGACCTTCAACTATAATCACATGGATATCGGATTTGGCAAGCCGTTCGATCAGGGAAGAGGTTAACTCGACACCAGGGCCACAGAGTACATGGCCATCATCATTTTTGATCTCCTGTGCTATCTTCATACCTGCCTTTGCATGGTGAAGCGGAATCCTTTGCATTTAATAATACCCCTTGCTCAAATCTCGGCAAACCTGCCGCTTAATTGAAGCTCTTTCTCCAGTTGATATGACACATTTAAAAGCTTAGTCTCCTCAAAATGTCCGGCCATGAGCTGAGCGCCCACAGGTAGCCCCCTAGAATCAAAACCACAAGGAACAGAGATACCTGGAATGCCTGCAAGGTTGGTAGCAATGGTAAATATATCGCTCAGATACATCTGAAGTGGATCACTGGCCTTTTCGCCAAATTCAAAGGCTGCTGTTGGGGCTACAGGGGTCAGGATTACATCGCATTTTTCAAATGCATTTGAGAAGTCTTGTTTCATCAGTGTGCGCATCTGCGATGCCTTTTTGTAAAAGGCGTCATAATAGCCGGATGAAAGCGCATAGGTGCCAAGCATAATACGTCTTTTGACCTCATTGCCAAATCCATGAGAACGGGTCTTTTTGTACATGTCAAGAAGGTTTGAAAAATCTTCTGCTCTGAATCCATACTTAACCCCGTCAAAACGGGAGAGGTTGGAGGCTGCCTCGGATGTGGCGACAATATAGTAGGTTGCTACTGCATATTCAGTGTGAGGCAGGCTTATCTCAACAGTGTTACAGCCAAGACGTTCAAGTTTTTCGGTGGTGTTTTTTACACATTTTTCCACATCGGCTGAAAGGCCTTCGATGAAATACTCCTTGGGAAGGCCGATGCGAATGCCTTTGAGATCCTGGTTAAGATATGCCTCGTAGTCAGGCGCTTCTTTATTAACAGAGGTGGAATCCCGTTGGTCATGACCTGCGATGGCCTTGAGCATGATTGCGCAGTCTTTGACATCCCTTGTCATCGGACCGATCTGATCCAGAGAGGATGCGAAGGCGATCAGGCCAAAGCGTGAAACCCTACCGTAAGTGGGTTTTAACCCCACCACTCCACAGTGTGAGGCAGGTTGACGGATTGAACCGCCTGTGTCAGTGCCAATGGAGGCCACACATTCTCGGGCAGCAACCGAAGCGGCAGAGCCGCCGCTTGATCCTCCAGGCACACATGAGAGATTCCAGGGGTTTTTCGTGACATGAAACGCAGAGTTTTCGGTGGAAGATCCCATTGCGAACTCATCCATGTTAAGCTTTCCAAGAAACACAGCGCCTGCATCAGCAAGCCTTGAGACAACGGTCGCGTCATAGGGCGGGATAAAGTTTTCAAGTATTTTGGATGCACAAGTGGTTTTTGTGCCCTTTGTGCAAAGTACGTCCTTGATTCCGAGCGGGATGCCTGTCAGGGCTGTGACTGCCTCTTTTCTGGCGAGTTTGCCGTCTGCATTCTTTGCCTGCTGCATGGCCAGTTCTTCAGTGACAGTGATGTATGCCCCCACCTTGGGCTCAACCTCCCGAATCCGTTCAAGATAGGCGGATGTCAGTTCCTGTGAACTGATTTTGCGTGTGATCAGTAACTCATGGAGTTCATGAATGGTAAGATTTAATAGATTTTTCATGTCCGCACCTAAATAATTCTTGGAACCACAAATGAGCCGTCTTCAGATGAAGGGGCATTTTTCATGGCTTCTTCATTTGAAAGAGAAGAGGATGGCTCATCCTCACGGAATACGTTTTTAACATCAATGACATGTGATGTTGGATTGATTCCATCTGTATTAACCTCTTCGAGTTTTGCAATATAATCCAGGATGTTATTAAAAGTCTGTGTAAAGCCGTCCAGCTCGTTTTCCTGAAATTCCAGTCTTGCCAGATGCGCTACATGCATTACCTGTTCTTTTGTTACAGCCATTTTTTTCTCCAGTTTTATAGAGAGAAGTTCTGAAAAACAGCGATTTTGTCTGATGAGCAACATTGTCTCCGGACAAAAGGGCAGTTTTCAGAACTTCCCTGAAAAATATAACAACTTGGTATAGCAGAAATGCAGCATAGATTCAAGAAAGATAAAAGAAAGAGGGTGAAATGTTACTGAGAGTTGTCTATTCTTTTGTATCGATTGCGGCAACAGGACTTGCAGATTCAGAGGGAATAAAAATGTCCAGGGGGAACAGAACTGATGATAACATTATACAGTAGCAATCGGCTGGAATGGCTGGCTGAATGCCTTGCAGACGCTGCATGTGGCAGCTCTGTTTTTGAATCTGACACGGTGATTGTGCAGAGCAAGGGGATGGAGCGTTGGCTGAAGCTTCAACTTGCTGAGAAAAATGGCATTTGCGCCAATATCAACTGTCCTTTCCCTAAAACATTTATAGCCGACTGTTTGAAGCAGACGATGAAATTTACTCAAGCTGATCTGTTCAGCAGAGAACTTCTTTGCTGGCGAATTTATGAATTTTTGAAGTCAGAGCCCCAGGGTGAACTCTTCAGGATCCCTCTGGATTATCTCGCAGGAGATAACAGGGAGATGAAAATCTATCAACTGGCTGTTCGTATGGCAGGCCTGTTTGATGGATATCAGACGTTTCGGCCTGACTCTATTTTGTCCTGGTCAGGCTTGAATGTCCCTGGGTTCAGCAAACAGCCATTTGAAGAGAGCGAACATCTTGGGTGGCAGCGGGAGGTGTGGCGCAGGCTCCGTGAGGGTATTGAGGAAAAGACATTTTTGGAACAATTGGCTGGGTTTCTGGATATGGATCTTGCCTCTGCCGTCCATAATCTTCCCAGCCATGTTCATATCTTTGGTATTTCAGCGCTTCCGCCTGTGTTTATGTCGTTTTTTAACAAACTTGCTACCATCGCTGATCTAAAAATCTACTATTTATCTCCTTGTCGGGAGTTCTGGGAGGACTGTGTAAGCGAAAGGCAGAAGCTCAAACAGGAGTTGATTTGTAAAGAGGATGCCTATTGGGAAGTCGGCAATCCGCTTCTTGCCTCAATGGGAGCGCTTGGCCGTGATTTTTCAAGACTGATCAATGGGCTAGAAAATATAATACAGGAACAGTCTGAGTTTTTTGAGGCAGGAAACGATACCGACTGCACACTTCTTCAGAAGATTCAAAACGACATCCTCACGCTGTATAATCCTTTGACAAAAGAGTCTGGATATCGCGTTTTGGATGACGATACAAGCATCAGGATTAACGTGTGCCATTCGCCAATGCGCGAGATGGAGGTGCTTTATGACCAGATACTGGATGTTTTGAATTCAGACAGTACCATGACGCCGCGTGATATTCTGGTGTTGACTCCTGATATTACGGTTTATGCGCCTTACATCAGGGCGGTCTTTGACAATCCTGAGGAGTCTATGCTGAAGATACCGTACAGTATCGCTGACAAGACTCCAGGATATGAAAATCCAACGGCGGCGGCATTTCTGGCAATCCTGAAGCTGGCTGACAGCCGGTTTACTACAACAGACGTGCTGGAGATATTTGAAGCTGAGACTGTGCAAATCGCATTTGGCATACGCCCCGAAAATCTTGAGCTTATACTGAGATGGGTTCAGAAAAGCGGCATACGATGGGGTATTGACGGAAATTTCAGGAAGGCCTTGGGGTTTGCAGAATCCCATGAAAACACCTGGAGATTTGGTCTGGATCGCCTGCTGATGGGGTATGCGATGCCAGAATCCGCAGGCCTGGTAGATGGTATCCTGCCAATGGATGTTGAAGGAGCAGAGGCTGTCGTTCTTGGTCAGTTCATTGAGTTTGTGGGGCAGCTTCAGTATGTTGTTAATCTGTTACGGACAAGTCCTGAACGAAGTGTTGATGATTGGGAGATATTACTTGTCTGGCTTGTAGATACTTTTTTCAGGGAAACGCCGGAGTTTTCGGACGATATCCGCGAGGTTTTGTTTTCTGTCAACCAGTTGATTGTCAACCTAAGGGAAAGCCGAATTGTCTGTCCTGTCCATCGCACCGCTGTTGTATGCGAGCTTGAGCAGATGCTGGATGATGATATGGCCAGCGCAGGTTTTTTGCATGGGGGAGTCACCTTCTGTCGGCTGCGTCCGATGCGCAGCGTGCCTGCCAGGATGCTTTGCCTCGTGGGTATGAATGAGGGGGTGTTCCCACGTCAGAAAAAGGGCGTTGCCTTTGACCTTATGGCCCAGAAGCAATATCCTGGAGATCGAAACAACCGCTTGGATGACCGGTATCTATTTCTGGAATCCCTTATTTCAGCGCGTGATATCCTTTATCTCAGTTATGTAGGCCGCAGTATCAAGGATAACAGCCATATTCCTCCATCAATCCTGGTGAGCGAGTTGGTAAATTATATTGATCAGAGTGTTGAATGTAATGTGCAGGAAGGCGAAGCGCGAAGGAGTGTAAAAGACCTGCTCTTTACAGAGCATCCGCTTCACGCATTCAGTACAGATTATTTTGACGGAGCACATCCAGGGCTGAAGAGTTTTTCCAGAGCGAACTGTTTGGGAGCAAAGGCTATCGCCTCTATGAGCAGTGAGCTTGGGGGCAGTGAGCTTGGGGGCAGTGAGCTTGGGGGCAGTGAGCATACAGAGAATGTTCTGGAAGCTGACCCTCGTAACAATATTGGCAGCAGAAAAGATGTCGTCAGGAGAGAAATTCTCATTGCTGATATGGTGAAATTCTTCACGCATCCGGCAAGGTTTTTTATTCGCAATGTTTTAAATACTACCCTTGGCAGGCATGAAATAATAATCCCTGAAGTGGATGAACCATTTAGATGGGATCAAGGTGATTTTTTCCGAAACTCAGAGATTATCAGAGAGTTGATCAGATCTGGCAATAATGTCGTAGCAGAGGAGTTTTACAGGAAATTTCAGGGCGCCGGCCAGGCGCCGACAGGTGTTTTCGGAGAACATGCCTTTAATGATTACTTTCTTAAATTACAGGGGTTTGCCGCTGAGGTATTACGCGAACTGGAGGGCAAAACCTTCCATGTCAGCCCTGTTTCCATTGAGCTTGGAGATGAGGTTTTGCTGAAGGGTTCTGTGGAGTATTTTTTGCCGGACAAGGGGATTGTAACTTATCACTACGCGAAGTCATGCGAGAAATTGTATCTGCGGACATGGATAGAAGGTCTGTGTCTTGGCTGTCAGCAGGATATTAGCCCGACAGCCGAGATTATCTATCGTGATGATAAAGGGGTGAAAAAGGATATACTTGTCTTTCCGTCACCTGTGGAATGCAAGGAGCGATTGAAAAAACTTGTCTCTTTATTCGATGAGGGGATGCTGACTTCACTGCCATTTTTTCCAAGGGCAAGCATGGCGTTTGCAAAAAAGGTAAAGGTAACTGAATCTTCTCTCATTGATTCAGAGCAATTTGCAAAGGGAATTAATGAGGCCCGGAAAAAATGGGAATCATTAAAGACAAAGAATGAGATATTGCCTGGGGAGGGTGATGATGATTACAACAGGCTGGCCTTTGGCAGAACCTGGTTTGATGGCGCATCAGGAGAGGAACTGGAGCGGTTTGTTTCAATAGTCCGTGCTGTTTTCTCACCGTGGAGGGATTCATGAAAAAATTGCATGACCATTATTTTAAAAAGGCAAAGGATGAGGGCTATGCCGCACGTTCTGTTTACAAACTGAAAGAGGCCAATGAAAAATACGGATTTATCAGGGCGGGTTATGCAGTTTTGGATTTAGGGGCATCGCCAGGTTCATGGACACAATATGTAGTGGAACAGGTTGGCATGAATGGGAAGGTAGTCGCTGTGGACATAAATCCCCTAAAAAATAAGACTGGCGTGATATTTTTACAAAAGAGTGTGTTTGATGTCACCCAGGAAGATATAAAACAAGGCATCGGCGGGTTTGATGTTATTCTTAGTGACATGGCGCCAAGGACAACAGGCGCTAAGGATGTTGACCATCTGCGATCCATTGCCCTGTGTGAGCGTGCGCTTGAGCTTTCCATTGCGCTTTTAAAGAACAATGGCGTTTTCTTCTGCAAGATATTTCAGGGTCGTGACATGGATGCCTTTGTGCGAACATGCCGGGAGGCATTCAGAGAGGTCAGGCTCTTCAAGCCAAAAAGTTCTCGGTCTGAAAGCGTTGAGATTTTTGTGTTTGCCAGGGGGGTGACTACGCTGCGCTCGGTTTCTTGATCTTTAGTATGATCCCTTCCGTGCCGGTTATAATGGCGGTTTCATTCGTTTTTATCTCTTCATCTGAAACAGCGCCCCATGAGGCGCCTTTGAATTCGACCTGTCCATCATGTCTGCCGGGTAGTATTGTCTGAAGCACAACTACCTCCTTTCCTATGAATTCATCGAGATTTTTGCCGGGATCTTGTACATTTGATACATAGCCTGACATCTGTGCTTTTATTATGCGTCTCAGGATTATCAGCAGCATAATGGATGATGCTGCAAAAACAAGGAGTTGAGACTCGAAAGAGGCTGTAATGTTCAAATAGGCAGTTAAAGCTGCAATCCATGCCCCAATCCCAAAAAATACCAGGATGATTCCAGGAGCAAGAAGCTCGCAGATCAGCAGTACAGCTCCGAGTAAAAACCACAGCAAAACAGGCGAACAAGGCATGGCAGTTCTCCCCTCAGGTTACAGTTCGGTCTTTTGAGGGGGAGGGTTTCAGAAATGCCGAAGCTGCGGCGACCATGCCCGCTATGTCACTTAGGTTGGATGGTATTATTAATGTGTTGTTTTCTTTGGCAAGCTTGCCGAATTCTTTGATATATTGCTCGGCAATGCGAAGATTTACCGCCTCAGCTCCGCCTGGCATCAGGGTTGTTTGCGCGATCATGGAAATACCATCGGCTGTTGCCTTGGCCACAAGTTCTATCTCCTTTGCCTTTCCTTCAGCCTCGTTTATCCTCTTGAGTTTTTCTCCCTCGGATTTTTTGATGGCTTCCTGTTTTTCTCCCTCAGCGATGTTGATTCTGGCCTGCATCTCACCCTCAGACTGGGCAATTGCCGCTCTTTTTTCCCTTTCAGCCCTCATCTGTTTCTCAAGGGCGTCGGACACGCTTTTTGGTGGCGTGATGTTTTTAATCTCATATCTGGTTATTTTTACCCCCCAGGGATCACTTGCCTTGTCAACCGCCGAGATTATCGCTGCATTAATGGCCAGGCGTTCCTCAAATGTTCGATCTAGTTCAAGTTTGCCGATCTCTGAGCGCATGGTGGTCTGTGCAAGCTGGGAAGCTGCGAAAAGCAGGTTGTCGATGCCATAGCTTGCCCTTACAGGGTCAATAATCTGAAGATATAGTATGCCGTCCACCTCAACTGCAATGTTGTCTTTGGTGATACAGGTCTGTGAAGCAACATCAAGGGCAATTTCCTTCATGGAGTGTCTGTAGGCGATCTTGTCAATGAAGGGGATCATTATGTGAAGACCTGCATCAAGTGTCCTGGAGTATTTTCCAAGTCTTTCAACAAGATATACGTTTTTTTGGGGCACAATAGTTGCAGTTTTCCAGACAGCTACAACAATGACTGCCACAAATGCAAGGGAAATTACAACGCCTAATTCCATAGTGTTCCTCCTCTTTTATTGTAACTATCCAGTATAATGCCGAAAACGAACGAAAACCACCGTACTGTAACTATCCAGCAGTGCCCCAGATGCAAGGAAGAGGCATGCGAAGTGTG
>DYLC01000018.1 GCA_020722285.1 Desulfobulbus propionicus
TGCATCAGTTCTTCATCGCCATCCAGGGTTTCCAGGAGCTTTTCTTTATCGAACGAATTGAAATTATTGTGCTGTATCATGCAAGCAGTCCTTTTGCCATTAAGGTATTGAGTGTAATCTTTCAGGATTTCGTCATGGTCAAAGACCACTTTAACAGCAATATTATTGGGGTCAAACAGTTGTGCTGTAGCAGCATCATCGCCTGCAAGAGGCTCTCCATTTGCACGCGCCACAAAGACGCTGCTGATCGTGTGTCCACGTGCATCACGCCGCGGGTCAGAATAACAGCCGAGCATACATATCAGCTCTATGTCAAGGCCAGTCTCCTCTTTTGCCTCCCTGACAGCCGCATGCTCAATGGCCTCTCCATAATCGACAAACCCACCTGGCAGGGCCCAGCCAATGGGCGGGTTCTTGCGTTCAATCAGCACGATCCTGCCTTCAATTTCAATGATGATGTCAACAGTTGGCGCCGGGTTTGAAAATATCTGTGTGGTTGAGCCGCATCGCTGACATTTGATTTCCTTGTAGGTGGTCATTACGAAAAACTCCTCCTAAACAGACGATAGATTGTTCTGATCAGATCCAGGATAAAATAAGGTAGTTTCAGGCCGAAAGGCAGGAGAAAAGGCCGATAAAGCAGATAATAGGCCTTTTTCATATCACGCCATTTGCTGCAATCTTCCTTGTCCAGAAAGTCTGAGACATCTACGACGAATCCTCTTCCATTGTGGAGCATTATATTTTTTCCATGAACATCGTGTGGGTGCAGTCCTCGACTGCGTGCGTAGTCAAGAGCGCTATCAATGTCAACAATCACCTGTTCAGGGATAGGGATGCCATTGTGCAGGGCTTCATAAAGGTTGATGCCGTAAAGTCGTTTCAGCACGATGAAGTTGTGCGCTGCATACAGACACCTTGAATAGGCTGGATGTATGCCAAGACGCCTATAGACCTCGACCTCATCTGCCCATCCGTCACGGCCCGGCGCATAGACCTTGACCACTTTATCTCTATAGTCAGGATGTGTCAAAACAGCGGCATAGTTGCCGCATCCAAGAAGCTTCCATGGTTCAGGAACAAAAAACACCTCGACAGGTTCATATTCAGCAATGCTTTTAATGTCAAGCCCGGGCAGGAGCGTGGAGTAAATGAGACTGCTCATCCTGTCCGATTTGTGTAGTTCAAAGGCATTGCTGTCAGTGGATTTTGTTGCCATAACAACTGCCGGAGATCAGCATTTCAGCACTGCTTGCTGTCTCTCCCATAAACGTCATCAAATCTGACGATATCATCTTCGCCAAGATAATCGCCGCTTTGCACCTCTATCATCACAAGTTCAATGACCCCAGGGTTGGAAAGCCTGTGTCTGGTACCTGCCGGGATGTAGGTAGATTCATTGACCCTGATAAGGAATTCCTTGTCGCCATTTACTACCTTTGCTGTGCCGGAGACCACGATCCAGTGTTCGCTTCTGTGATAATGCATCTGGAGCGAAAGGGCCGCCCCGGATTTTACCACTATACGTTTTATCTTGAAGCGTTCACCTTCTTCCAGAACCGTGTAAGTGCCCCATGGCCTGTGGGCTGTCTGGTGCAGGCGATGGGCATCTCCACCGCTTTTTTTAAGGTATTGAACGACCTTTTTCACATCCTGAGCCATTGATTCATCAGCTACCAGCAATGCGTCGGCAGTGTCGATTATCATCAGGTTTTTAAGTCCGATGGTGGCAATCAGCCTTTTTTCGCCCCAGACAAAGGTGTTGTTTGTATCAATATCAATTACGTTTGCCTTGAAACGGTTTTGCCTGGCATCAGCAGGGACAAGGTTGCTCATGGCAAGCCATGAGCCTATGTCGCTCCAGCCGATATCACATGGTGTCACAGCTACTTTTGTGGATTTTTCCATGACAGCATAGTCAATGGAGTCATCACGGACAGCTCCGAATGTCCGGCTGTCAAGCTCTGTTGTATGCTGGTTTTTTGGGGAGCAGGAGAGGCATAAACGGCACTGTTCAAGGATTTCCGGACAATATTTTGCCATTTCATCAAGGATTGCTCCTGCTGTAAAGCAAAACATCCCGGAGTTCCAGTAAAATGTTCCTGCTTCAAGATATGTCTGCGCAGTGTCAAGATCAGGTTTTTCAACGAATCTTTTGACCTTATATCCATAAGGGGCCAGTTCATCTGCCCTGTCAATATAGCCAAAGCCTGTCTCAGGCCTGTCAGGTATGACTCCAAATGTCACAAGCAGGCCTTGTCCTGCAAGCTGTGTTGCCTTTTTCACTGCGGCATCAAAGGCCGCATGATTCGTAATCAGGTGGTCTGCCGGCATTACAAGCAGGGTCGTATCCAGGCCATGCCGCTCACTTGCATAAAGAGCGCTGACAGCCACTGCAGGCGCGGTATTTCTGCCTGTTGGTTCAAGTATATAGTCAAATTCAATTCCTGATGTCTCATCTGTTATTTCATACTCGTCTTTGGTGTGAAAAAAATATTCCCGGTTGGTAACCGTAAGAATGGATGAGGCTTCCAATGCCAAAGCCCTTTTCATGGTTTTTTTTATCAGCGTATCGCCGTCAGGCAGGGTAATAAACGGCTTGGGAAGGGCCTCTCTTGAAACAGGCCAGAGTCTTGTTCCTGCACCGCCTGAGAGTATGACAGGTAAAAGCATATTTTCTCCTTCAATCTAAAAAGATTTAAGTTAATTTATTTGTTTTGCTAAAAAAAACAAAAACAAGATATTTTAGATTTTCCAGCCGTGTTTGCTGAAAAATCTTATTGCAGAACTGACAAACATAAATATATGCCTGATGCCTTTGCGCGACGTATGTCCACCATGGTGAATTATTTGCACCTGTGGGACGTAGGATATATTCCATTTGCGCACAAGCTGCAAGCAGATGTCAAAGTCTTCGAAATATAAGAAAAAATCAGGATCAAAGCCGCCTACTTGTTGAATTGCCTCTGTTTTGCAAAACATGTAGCAGCCGCTTGCAATGGTGACATTCATTACATTTTGCTCAGTAATATTTTTGAGTTCGTATGATGCCAGTGTTCCTTGAAATCTGTTTGTGATAACTTCAGGACAAAATCCCCGCAATAAGAGTATGGAAATAGATGGATATGTCTTGCACAGATACTGCTTTTTGCCATACTGATCGTGACAGCAGGGTGAAATACAGGCACATTTTGGATTTTTTTGCATAAAATCAATAGATTGTGATATTGTATCCACAGCCAGAAATACGTCAGGGTTTAGAATGAGATGATATTGGTGCTGGTTGTTCAGGATCGTCAAGTTGTGACCCTGGCCAAATCCCAGATTCCTTCCAGGCTTCAAACATACAATTTCCCCAGGCCATTTGGAGATCAACTCTTTGGCGCTGCCTTGCATGGATGTTTCCACATCAGGATTGTTGTCCACAAGATAGAGGGTTGTCTTCTGAATCAGGCCCTGCTCCATGGCATTGTTCAGTGATTTTTTCAGAGACGCAAGGGTATTGAAAAAAATATCCTGGTCCGGCTTGAAAAGCACGATTGAAATGGAAAGAGACACGGCGTTTTTTTTAGGCATAGAAATAAGACTTGACATGGAAAATACTTTTTGTTATAGTCACCCTACATTTAAAAAATGATGAGTTTCCCCTGCTGGTCCTCTATACCATCTCCAAAAGACGACCAACATACCCACCTCCATCCTTCTACCCAGCAGGGGAATTTTTTAGATTCTTTTTTTTGCAAGCAAAGCAAAAATCTTTCCTTTATTCTTGAGTTTGCCAGCGAGTTCACCAGCTTCCATACCTGTTCCAGTGTATAAATCAATCCGTGTACTGCCTTGAATGGCTGCCCCCTTGTCATGATTGAAAACTGTATGAATCTGCCGTGCTTCATCCGGTAGGCTCGTTTTTAGGAAAAAAATAGCTCCTGGGGGGTAAACAGCAGGGTCTAAGGCTGCGGAAAGCCTGTCATGCAGCAGTTCGCCATAGGCTCCAATCGGGCCTTTTTCTGCCCATTCAAAAAAGATATAGCGTGGATTGGCTTGGAAAGATCCCTGAAATATTTCAGGCTGTTTTTGGGCAAACACTTCTATGTCCTGCCAGCTTGCCTTGTTTTTTTGAATATATCCCCTGTCTATCAACCACTTTCCAACACTTCCATAAGGCCATCCGTTGTTGGCTGAGTAGTGAACAAACCTTTGGCTTCTGTCAGGGAGTCGGAGTATGCCTGATCCCTGGATGTGCAGGGTAAGTGAGTCAACCGGCGACTTTAGCCATGCAAGGATTGAGGCATTTTCTTCTGTGGGCAACCTTTTTTCAATTTCCTGTCTTGTCGAGTAAGGGACGATAGAATTGTCTTTTAGCCGGCCAAAAAGTGTGACAGATGGCAGAGACTGATCAAAATCCTTCAGATTTACCTTTACAAGGTCTTGAGGCGGGGAAAATATGGGGTGTTTGAATGTTTCATCCCTTGTCAGGGATGCCTCTATCACAGGCTGGAAATAGCCAGTCACCAGCATGTCCTGCCCATTTTGTCCTGATATTTCCAGTACGTCAAAATTATCAAAAACCGTATCACAAAACGGAGTCGCTGAAGGTGTGTCAAGTATGTTCAGAAATACGTTTATGGTATCAGAGAGCCTTTCCTTGCTGAAAAGTTGTTTTTCACCCTGAAAGTACTGATTGTTGTCAGGTGAATTAATGATATTAAGGCTTAATCTGGCGGCTTTTTTAATTGCTTCAATATCTTCAGGTGGCTCAAGGAAGCCGCAAAGTTCTGCTCTGCCAACTATCCTGGTGGAAAAAGGTTTGGCCAGAGGCAGTTTATCACCTAGCGCCGAAGGCTCAGGGCAGGCAGGACATGGGGGACAGGGCATGCAGTTGTTCTGGCTGTTGTCAATTGCCTGTTTCGGAGGAACTGGTTTCAGGCAAGGCCCTTGGAAAAAATTGCAGCCTGAAAGCAAGACAACAGAGCTGTAACTGCCAATAACTACGCCTAAAAGAGCTGTTTTTTTGCTGATTGCCAATATATGTCGGGCAAGTTGTTTCATGTGTAAGTTGCGGAGTCTTTAAAGGGAGATCCCCAGAATTGTTTTTTTAGGGAAGTTCCAGAAAATAAAAATTTTATTCAAGGGCAAGGCATTTTCAGCCTCAAAATAACACAGCCATGCCCTGCGCCTTGCAATAAAAGGCAAGGCTTGGAAAGCTAAAGCTATCTGGCAAAAGGGAAATTTCTGGAACCTCCTTAAATACCTGTGGCAGCCACCTGTTTTTTCACTGCCTCAACAGACAATGCAAGCGCTTCCTTTTCGCTTTGGGTCAATTCAAACTCTATTATCCTTTCCACCCCATTTTTGCCAAGCACCACAGGCACACCAAGAAACACGCCGGATATGTTGTATTCTCCTTCGAGATAGGCGGCGCACGGCAAGACCTTTTTTTGATCCTTCAGGATGGATTCGGCCATTTCAACTGCCGAGATGCCCGGGGTACTGAATGCGCTTCCTGTTTTCAGCAGGGATACGATCTCACCTCCTCCGTGCTGGGTTTTTTTGACGATCTCGTCGAGTTTTTCCCTGGATAACAGGTTTTCAACCGACGCTGCGCCGGCAGTGGCAAGCCTTGTCAACGGCAGCATATTGTCACCGTGTATGCCCATGACAAGAGCAGTCACAGAGACTGGAGATATCCCGAGTTCTTTGGCAATAAGTGTTCTGTATCTTGCTGAGTCCAGCACTCCGGCCATGCCAACCACCTTGTTTCTTGCAAATCCGGAGACCTTGAACACAGTATAAACCATCGCATCTATAGGGTTTGTAACCACTACAAAGCATGTGTTTGGTGCATGTTGAGCGCAGTTTTCTGTTACAGATTTGATAATCTGCACATTTTTGGCAAGCAGGTCGTCTCTTGTCATGCCAGGCTTTCTGGCAAGCCCTGCTGTAATGATGATAACATCTGATTCAGTGCAATCCTTGAAATCAGATGACCCCCATATCCTGCCGTTAAAACCGCAAATCGGGGCTGCCTGACTCAGGTCAAGGGCTTTTCCCTCAGCAACCCCTTCTACAACATCTATCAGCACAATTTCATCTGCACTGTTGCGGCTGACCGCCCATTGGGCCGCAGCCGCCCCTACTGCTCCTGCACCGACTATTGTAAGTTTTGTCACCATGTTATTGTCCTTTGGAAATATCCTGTTATTTTTTCAGGTGTTATAATTTGAAGTTGCGGTTTATGCAAGGCTGGATGCATTTTCACCCTGTTCAGGATCCTGGTGAATGATAATATCTGCATCCGGAAATTCTTCAAAAAGCATTGCCTCCACTTCTTTTGCAATTCTGTGCGCCTCAGAAAGTGAAACAGAGCCGTCTATATTCAGGTGAAACTGAATCATGACAGTCTGGCCGGAAAGCCTTGTGCGCAGATCATGTATTCCTGTCACTTCGCCGTGTGTAAGGGCGATATCGCATATCTTTTGCCTTGTCTGACCGGGCAGCTCCCTGTCCATCAGGACATCCAGTGCATCTGCAGCGATCTGCCCTGAGCTGTAAAGCACATAGATTGCTATTGCAAAAGCAAGGACAGGGTCAAAAATATTCCAGCCATAGCAGCTTAAAATCAGGACGGCAATGCCTGCTGTGTTGCTCAGGATGTCAGTCTTGTAGTGAAGTGAGTCTGCTTTGATGGCAATCGAGCCGGTTTTTCTGATGACATAGTTTTGAAACAGCACTAAGGATGTAGTGACAATGACAGCAATAACCATAATCCATATCCCAATGCCAAGTTCCTTTAACGGTTGGGGATTGGCAAGCCGTTCGCCGGTATGAATCAACAGAAAAAGACCTGAGCCTGCAATGAATGATGCCTGGGCAAGTCCGGCAAGGGATTCTGCTTTGCCATGTCCAAACTGGTGGTCTTCATCCGGTGATTTCAGGGAATACCTGATTGCAAAAAGATTTATGAGAGAAGATGCCGCATCCATCAGGGAATCTACAAGTGAGGCCATTATGGCAATTGAGCCAGTCAGCAACCACGCTGTGAGTTTGATGCAGATAAGGCAGGAAGCCGTGCCTGTTGAGGCGTAAGCAGCCTTTTTCAACAACTTTGAGGTAGATGTCCGGGTGTTATTTTTGGACTTTACAGCAGACATTTTTCAGCTTGCCGAGGTGTAACAGGTAAAAAGCACTGTCTATTCCTATACATAATCAGTTGTTCTTTGCAGGCTAACCTTTTGATCATGTTGAGTCAATACGGATTGAAAATTTCCTGAAAACATGCATGCAATTTTTCTATTCCCTTGACAATCAAAATGTCGTAAATTATCAAGACAATTAATTACATTGTTAGACCCAAAGATAAAAGGTCTTATTAAAAGGAGGAAAGATGTCTGTTAAGGAATGGATGGCGCCCAATCCTGTTACAATTGAAGATAATGCCTCAATTATGAAGGCAAATCAGCTCATGAAGGAGTATGATATACGCAGGTTGCCTGTAGTCAAACAGGGGGAACTGGTCGGAATAGTTACAGACAGGGACATAAAGGAGGCTGCGCCTTCCAAGGCTACATCTCTTGATGTCCATGAACTGTACTATCTGCTTTCAGAGATAAAAATAAGGGATATCATGACGTCCAATCCCATTACCATCAGGATGGATGATTCCGTGGAAAAGGCTGCTGCTGTCATGCTTGAGAACAGGATTTCGGGGGTTCCTGTAGTTGATGATAGCGGCACTGTAGCTGGCATGATCACGCAGACAGATGTCCTTAAGGTGCTGATCAGCATAACAGGTATTTATCGCGGGTCTATCCAGCTTGCGTGCGATCTTGAAGACAGGCCTGGCGCTCTGAATGAACTTTTAAACTTCCTGAGATCTCAGGATGTCCGGGTAGTAAGTGTGTTGACATGCAAGGACAATGTGGAAGACAACAGGAAGGAGGCCTATGTCCGTATTATGGATATGGGCGATGAGGCATTGACCGCTCTTTCCGCCGAACTCAGGAAGGATTTCAAGGTGCTTTATGTTAACAAAGAGGATGTCAAGCTGATCCCGAGAAAAAAAGAGAAATCTGCCCGTTAGAAAGAGATAACTGTTTGCACTATGGGTGTTTCTGTCAGAAACACCCATAGTTATTGGAACTTCCCTATTTACTATCCTGCCTGTTTTCCGCTGGGTTTGTTATGACTGGCTGCTTTTGTGAGATCAGCACCTTGTCTATCCGTTTGCCATCCATGTCAATTATTTCAAATCTCCAATCGTTCCACCTGATCTTGTCGCCTGTCTGAGGCACCCTTTCAAGAAGCAGCATTATCATGCCGCTGAGGGTCTGATATCTTCCCTTGTCCTCCTCCGGCAATAAGTCAATGTCCAGAATTTCTTTGAGTTCGTGGATAGGAATTAAACCATCTACAAGCCATGAACCGTCTTCTCTCTGCATTGCCCAGGCATCCTCTGTGTTTTCATAGGAGAAATCCCCAGCCACCTCTTCAAGCAGATTTTGCAGGGTTACTATGCCCTGTATCTCGGCATACTCATCAATTACAAAGACGATCTGGGTTTTTGTTGTCCTGAAGTGTTCAAGAAGCCCCATGCCAGTCAGGGTTTCAGGCACAAAGACGCATGGCAGCAGATTGGCGGTGAGGTTTGGTTTTTCTCCCTTGAGTGTCTGCTGAAGTATCTGTTTTGATGTGATGACTCCTATTACATTTCTCAATCCACCTGTAGAGACAGGAAAACGGGTGTGGGTTGATTCAGCGATCAAAGCGAGGTTTTTTTCAATCGGCTTTGAAAGATCAAGATATACAACGTCTGCTATTGGCGTCATAAACGAGCCAACCTGTCTGTCATCAAGCTGGAAGATATTTTTGACCATCTCGTGTTCTGTCTCTTCTATCACGCCTGCCTCTGACCCCTCGGCCAGAAGGGCATGTATCTCTTCTTCTGTTACAGATGGGGGTTTCGCGTCGCCAAGTCCAATAAGTTTGAGAATGGCGTGGGTGGAGATGGAAAGCAGTGCTACAAATGGTTTGGTGATGATTGCAAGGTTTTTCATCGGTGTCGCCAGAAAGCTCGCAATGCTTTCAGAATAGATCTGACCGATTCTTTTTGGCACAAGCTCGCCTATGACGATCGTGCTGTAGGTTATCAGAACAACTATCAGGCCGGTTGCGCAGGCGTCGCCTATGTGCTCGGAGACGCCCAGAGAAATAAGCCACCTGGAGACCGGCTCTGAAAATGCGGCATCTCCAACGATACCATTCAGGATTCCGATGGATGTTATGCCTATCTGGATGGTTGAGAGGAAGTTGGTGGGCTCTTCGGCAAGTTTGATTGCAGCAGCGGCTGAACTGTCTCCTTCGGAGGCCATTTTGGCAAGTTTTGATCGGCGAGATGAGATAATGGCTATTTCAGCCATTGCAAAGATACCATTTAAGACAATCAATAAAACAAGAAACGCAATTTCCATAATGCGTGTGGATTGAATACCTCCTAAAATTGATGGCGTTGCAAAAGTCGCCAACTGCCCAACTACTGCTATATTGCGCTGCATCCTTTGTTTTTGCGGCGTACAGCCTCATTCCTCGGGATTTGCGCGCCTTGGCATTTGACGATTTTTGCTTGGCCATCGCGTATGACGACTATTTACGAGACCATCAAAATTTACTTTTATTAAAAAATATGCTAAAAAATAAAATCATTCAAGGGAAGTTCCCAAAAAAGGCGATCAACACAACTATTAGGCAAAATAGCAATTTTTGGAGGTTCCCTCAATATCAATCTGAATTTTGTCACAATTTACTCGCATGAAAAGAGAAAAATCCATTTGTCTTGTCAGTGGCGGGCTTGACAGTTGTGTGGCTGCGGCAATCGCCGCCACATATACAGAGCCGGCGTTTCTGCACATCAATTACGGTCAGCTTACTGAGACGAGAGAGCTTGAGGCATTTAACGCCATAGCTGACTATTATGGGGTAAAGAACAGGCTTGTTGCGGATGTCGCCTACCTCAAGGCCATTGGAGGGTCTGCCCTGACTGACTCCCGCATTGAGGTTCCTGTTGATGGCCTGGGAAAACAGTCTGTCATTCCTGTGACTTATGTGCCTTTCAGAAATACCCATCTCATATCCATCGCTGTTTCATGGGCCGAAGCGACAGGCGCCGCCGCTGTTTTTATAGGCGCCACTGAGGTTGACAGCTCTGGCTACCCTGATTGCAGGCAGGAGTATTTTGATGCATTTAACAGGTTGATACAGCTTGGCACAAGGCCTGATACAAACATCAGAATTTTAACCCCAATAATCAAGTTCAGTAAGGCAGAGGTGGTGAATGAGGGATTAAGGCTTGGCGCCCCCCTTCATCTGACCTGGTCCTGTTACAAGAACAGCAAAAAGGCATGCGGCAGGTGCGATTCGTGTCTTTTAAGGCTGAAAGGCTTTGCTGAGGCGCATGAAAAGGATCCCATCCCCTATGAATGAAAGGTTTTTCAAGTGTAAATGTTGCGGACATTGCTGCCACGGCCAGAGTACTGTCTCTGTTTCCATGGATGAGGTAACGACAATATCTGAGTGGCTTGGCATAAGCGAGGAAGAGTTTCGCAGACGTTACTGTGTGCAGAAAAAAAATCGCTTAGAGATGCGTGTGGTAAATGGACATTGTATATTTTATGGTCCAAACGGTCTTTGTGAGATACATGCGGTCAAGCCGTTTCCATGCAGGCAATGGCCGTTGCATCCGAGCATCGTTGTTGACAAGACGGCATGGCAGGCTATTCAGAAGGATTGTCCGGGTTTTGCAAAGGATATTTCCCATGAAGAGATAGTGGCTGAGCTTATCAGGTTAGGGAATTTTTCTAAAAAATAGAATTTTCGTAACTATCCATCAGCACATCCCATCTGCTGCGTCATAGGCCTGCTAATATGCAGGCAGCACACTTTGCAGGCCCTCTTTCTTGCATCTGGGGCACTGATGAGATGTTCCCATTAATGAAAAGAACCACGGAGAAAAAGACTTAAATGGAATACAGCAAAGCGCTTGCAAAGGTTGAAACCAACAATGCCTCTCTGCCGGCAGTCAGACATGACGGGGATAAAGACCTTGCCGTTACTGAAAAGGATATTGTCAGGCGTTATCTGGATGAGATTAACAGATATCCTCTCCTGACCCGTGAAGAAGAACAGGCGCTTACACAAAAATATTATGAAACCCATGACCCTGTCATAGCATCCAGGATAGTAACCGCCAATTTGCGTCTTGTCGTCAAAATCGCTATGGATTTCCAGAAATTATGGATGCAAAATTTTCTTGATCTGGTGCAGGAAGGCAGCATCGGACTTATGCAGGCGGTGAAGAATTTTGATCCATATAAAGGGGTGAAGTTTTCCTACTATGCCTCGTTCTGGATAAAGGCGTATATCCTCAAGTTTATCATGGACAACTGGAGGCTTGTAAAGATCGGAACTACTCAGGCCCAGCGTAAACTTTTTTACAATCTCAATAAAGAAAAGGACAGGCTGAACGCCCTTGGTTTTGAGCCGGTTCCCAAGCTTATTTCCGAAAAGCTAAATGTCTCTGAAAAAGAGGTGATTGAGATGGAAAAAAGGCTTGGCTCTGCGGAGGTCTCCCTTGATACGCCTCTGACATTAGATTCAGATGAAAACAAACTGGATTTCCTGCCCAGCAATGATATGCCCATGGAAATCAGTTTTGCAAGGACAGAGCTTTCTGGAAACCTTGGAGGCCTGATTGATGAGTTTGCCTCGACCCTTGACTTCAAGGAGAAGATAATTTTTGAAAAAAGACTGATGACTGACGAGCCTTTGAAACTTCAGGAACTTGGGGAGCAGTTTGGTGTTTCAAGGGAGCGCATAAGGCAGCTTGAAACGAGACTCAAGGGGAAGCTCAGGATTTTTTTGAAAAAAAATATAAAAGATATAGATAGTTATGTTGAGCTACTTGAGGAGTTATAAGCCATGAATCCTTTTTGTTTTGTATTTATAGCCCTGCTTGCGGGGTTTTGCTGCAACGCCTGCGCTGTAAAGGCTGTTGAGTCAAGCAGGGCGGAGGCTTATCTGTATTTTACAGAGGCTATTGTACAGGCAGGGCAGGGAGATGCCAGCAGGGCAATAGAGCTGCTTGAGCTTGCACGTGGCCTTGAGCCAAAGTCCAAAGAGATACGTATTGAGCTGCTGAAAATCTATTACAAGGCCAATGAGCTTGAAAAGGCAGAGGCGGCTGGCCTTGATCTGCTGGCTTTAGATGATAAAGACCCTGCCTCTCTCACTGCCCTTGCGCGAATTTATCTTGCCAGCCAGAAAATAGACAAGGGCCTTGAAGTCCTTGACAAGGCATTGCAGCAGAATCCGGACTACAAGGATGCCATATTTCTGCTTGGGCTTTTTTATGCGACTTCTAAGGATACGCCTAAGGCAATAAACATGTTCAAACGCCTTGAGGATTCATCACTCAAGGATTCTGTAACAGCAAAATACTATCTTGGCTATTTATACAGGGATGCCAGGGAGTTCGAGAATGCCATCCAGAAATTCAGGGAACTTTGGGAGAGCCGTCCTGATTTTTCGCTGGCTCTGCTTGAACTTGCCAGAACCTACGAGGTCAAAGGCGATACTGATGAGGCTGTCAGACAGTATGAGAGATATCTTGAAAAAGAGCCTGATGATGTGGCCTCACGCGGTAGATTCATCATGCTGCTTTTGAAGGCAAAAAGGATTGATGCCACGATTACTCAGCTCAGGATGATGAAGTCATCCCTGCCGGATGAGACGAGGCTGGATGCCCAGATTGCGCTTTTGCTTCTTGAGCAGAAAAAAAGCAGGGAGGCTGTCGAGGCCCTCAGGCTGCTTCATGAGAAAGACCCAGGAAACGCCCAGTTTACCTTTTATCTCGCAGTCGCATTGTTTGAAGAGGGCAATCTGGATGAAGCTCTGGAGCTGCTCAACAAGATAGATGAAGCCAGTGAATTTTACATAGAGGCCCAGAGACATAAGGTGATCATACTCAGGGCGCAGAACAGACGGGATGAAGCCATTGCACTTCTGGAAGGACTTCTGAAAAAACGTCCTGATACAGAGTCGTGGATCATGGCGCTTATTCAGCTTTACGACGAGACGGACAACAGCAAAAAGGCTGAAGTCCTCATGTACAAGGCGCTGGAGGCTAATTCTGACAATATTGATCTTCTTTTTCAGAGGGTTATGTTGTTAGACAAACAGGGTAAAAAACAGGAAGCGCTTTTTCTGGCCAACAAGCTCCTTGAAAAGGATCCGGAGCACCCTTATGTCCTGAATTATATTGGCTATACCTATGCGGAACAGGGAGATAATCTCGAGAAAGCCGAGTCCATGATAAAGCAGGCGCTGCTTGCAGAGCCAGGCGATGGTTATATCATGGACAGTCTCTCATGGGTATTTTACAGGAAAGGCGACCTGGAAAACGCCTTGGTATATGCCAGAAAGGCCATAGATATCGTGCCCAATGACCCCATTATCTATGAGCACCTGGGGGACATACTTATGGCTATGGATAAAAAAACTGATGCGCTTAAGGCATATCAGGAGGCTGTAAAACACGCTAAAATGGAAAATGACAAACAAAGGATTGGAGCGAAAATCAGTAAGATGGAAAGATGATGGCATCGCAAAAAAATCGCCACGCAGTTCGTTCTGCCGATCAACAATGCCCGCTATCTCAGCGTTGAGCTTTTTTTAATATCAATCACCTCGCGGGTCTCTTTGCTAGCAAGCACGTTTTCTATCACCTCCCGCTGATAAGGGCGGAAGGTGTTATAGCCAAATATTTCTTTGAGGATGGATTCAGGCGTGGACATGCCGGCATTATAGGTCAGGTTTTAGAAAACGGCAATTGTGTTCGATTGGAATTGATTTTTCGCTTGTTGGTGAGAAATGCGGGATAAAAATATCTTCTTCTCTTGTAACTATCCAGTATTATGGAAGGGGGATCCATGGCGCAGGACTATCTGGAGCGCTATGGAGCAGGACTTCATGAAGTTGCGGAGGTTATCTCCCTCGCAATGGCCATTGAGGCGCAGAGGCCTGGGATGTTTATCAACGCATTGCCCAGGAAACTGACGATAAAGATGTCAGGGTCAAGTTAATAGAGCTTTCCCTTGAGGAAAAAGCCCATCTGGATCACCGGTCCGCCATGATACGCTGAGGACATAGAAAGGATATAGAAGATGTACCCGGAGGATAAAATAGCCATGCAAATCCTTGAGGAGCATAACTGCCCAAGGCATATCCGTGAACACTCGATTCGCGTGGCGCAGGTAGGTGTTTTCATAGCGCAAAATCTATCTCAAGCAGTGAAGCTGGATGTGAATTTTGTACGCTCAGCGTGCCTTCTTCATGATGTAATGAAAATGCCATGCATTAAAAAAGACTGCAACCATGCGGAAGAAGGGGCAATGCTCATGGAGCGGCTTGGATTTCCTGAACTCGGAGCCACAATCCGTCAGCATGTCTATCTGGAAGACCCTTATGGCCACGAATACCCTATCACAGCGGCCCATCTTCTCAATTACGCTGACAAACGGGTTCGCCACAGCACAATAGTCACCCTGCATGAGCGCTTCGAATATCTTTTTGAACGATACGGGGTGACGGAAAACCGCTTGAAACGGCTTCAACAGCTTCTGGATGAAACGCTGTTTCTGGAAGAGGTGATTTTTTCAAGGTGTGAGTTTAGCCCTGAAAAAATACTGGAACTCAATATCAATTCATTGTAATTTATTTTCACAAAAAAGCTTTTTGATGAAAGTTAACAATAACAATTGACAATAGATAAGTGCATATAATAAACTCAATGGTCATTTATTCGAATAGAGAGGTAAAAAGGCATGTCTAAGCTGGCAGGCAAACAAATTATCGTAGAAGCCCTGAAGCGGGAAGGCGTGGATGTCATATTTGGCTATCCAGGTGGCGCTATCATTGACATTTACGATACATTGTATCAACAAACTGACGTAAAACACGTCTTGGTTAGGCATGAGCAAGGCGCTGCCCACGCAGCGGACGGCTATGCACGTTCTACAGGCAAGGTTGGAGTGTGTCTCGCGACATCAGGCCCGGGCGCGACAAATACAGTAACTGGTATAGCAACTGCCAATATGGACTCAATCCCGATGGTAGTGCTTACCGGACAGGTTCCAACAGCTCTTATAGGAAATGACGCTTTTCAGGAGGTTGATATCGTAGGTATCACCCGTCCATGTACAAAGCACAATTACCTTGTAAAGGATGTCAATCACCTGCCAAGGGTGCTGAAAGAGGCGTTTTATATCGCCCGTTCCGGAAGACCAGGGCCTGTTCTTGTTGACATCCCGAAAGATGTTCAGAATGCAAAGACTGAGTTTGAATATCCTGATGAGATTACACTTCGTTCATATGAGCCTACAGCTGACCCGCACATTAAGCAGGTGGAAAAGGCGTGCAGACTCCTTGAGCAGTCCAAGCGGCCTGTGCTTTATGTCGGCGGAGGCGCGATAGCAGCAGGCGCTCACAATGAGCTTTTGGAGCTTGCTAAGCTTACAAATATCCCTGTAACCATGACATTGATGGGACTCAGCGCATTTCCAGGCACACATCCGCAGAGCCTTGGCATGCTTGGCATGCATGGAAGTTACTGTGCCAACATGTCCATAGCCAATGCCGATGTCATAATAGCTGTAGGCGCCCGTTTTGACGACAGGGTTACCGGCAAGGTGGATTCCTTTGCCCCGATGGCAAAGATCATCCACATGGACGTTGACCCGACTTCGATCCAGAAAAACGTAAAGGTTGACATTCCAATAGTAGGTGACTGCCGTAAGGCGCTGGCAAAGATGCTTAAGTTCTTAAAGGATACCGGTATCTCTGGCGATATCTGGAAGGCACAGCACAACGCCTGGTGGGAACAGTTGACTGCCTGGGAAAAGAGGCATCCGCTCTCCTACAAATACGATCCAAATATAATCAAGCCTCAGTATGTCATTGAGCGTCTCTATGAAATGACAAAGGGAAAGGCGATAATAACCACTGAAGTTGGGCAGAATCAGATGTGGACAGCCCAGTTTTACAAGTTTGACCAGCCAAGGTCTCTTTTGAGCTCAGGTGGACTTGGCACCATGGGTTACGGGCTTCCAGCAGCTATCGGCGCGCAGATGGCGTTTCCAGACAGACTTGTTGTGGATGTAGCTGGCGATGGTAGCATCCAAATGAACATACAAGAGCTCGCAACTGCCATGGAGCAGAAACTGCCAATAAAGATCATCATATTGAACAATCAATTCCTCGGTATGGTACGTCAATGGCAGGAGCTGTTCTATGAAAAACGCTATTCAGCTACCGACTTCCAGATGACCCCTGACTTTATCAAGATCGCTGAGGCCTATGGGGCAAAAGGTATGAGGGCAACAAAGCCGGACGAAGTGGACAAGACCCTCAAGGAAGGACTCGAACATCCAGGGCTCACCATCATGGAGTTCATAATAGCCCGTGAGGAAGGCGTTTTCCCAATGGTGCCTGCAGGCAAGGCCACCACTGAGATGTTATTGGTTTAAGGAAGGAGAAAAATGCAATGAAGCATACACTTTCAGTGCTTGTAGAAAACAGCCCTGGAGCGCTAGCCCGCATCGCCGGTCTTTTTAGCGCAAGAGGATTTAACATAGAAAGTCTTTGTGTCGGGGCCACTCTTGACCCGACGCTTTCACATCTGACACTCGTGACAACAGGAGATGATGCAATAATTGAGCAGATACTCAAACAACTGAATCGTCTTGTGGATGTTTACAAGGTGGTTGATGTGAGCGAAGGCGAGTTTGTGGAAAGAGAGATGGTCTTGATAAAGGTCAAGGCAGAGGCTGAGACAAGGGCAGAGGTGCTCAGAATGTGCGATATTTTTCGCTGCAAGGTTGTGGATGTAAGCCCCAAGACCTATACTATTGAGGTGACAGGTCCTGAGTCCAAGATAAAGGCCGTGGTCAACCTCCTTGCGCCTATCGGTATCAAGGAAATGGCCTGCACAGGCACTATTGCCATACAGAGAGAGAAAAAAAACCCTTAAGGAGAGAATAAATGAAGATTTTTTACGACAGTGAAGCGACATTAGATGCCATTGGCGCCAAGACCATTGCAGTAATCGGTTATGGAAGTCAGGGACATGCCCATGCCCAGAACCTCAAGGAAAGTGGGTTCAATGTTATCGTTGGCCAGAGGCCAGGGTCTGTCAATTATGACCTGGCAGTCAAACATGGTTTTGCCCCTGTAAGTGCCTCTGAGGCGGCGCAGGCAGCGGACATTATTATGATGCTCGTTCCTGATCAGGTGCAGGCTGCAATCTATGCAAAAGACGTAAAGCCGCATCTTACCGCAGGCAAGATGCTTTTGTTTGCCCACGGGTTCAATATCCATTTTGGACAGATTGTTCCCCCGGCAGATGTGGACGTGGCAATGGTAGCGCCAAAAGGCCCAGGCCATTTAGTGAGAAGGGAGTATGAACGCGGAGCAGGCGTGCCTGCCTTGGTTGCAATCCATCAGGACGCCACTGGAAACGCCATGAAAAGGGCCCTGGCATATGCCAAGGGTATTGGCGCATCCCGTTCCGGTGTGATAGAAACCACTTTTAAGGAAGAGACAGAGACAGACCTTTTCGGCGAGCAGGTAGTACTATGCGGCGGCGCAAGCGAGCTTATTAAAGCTGGGTTTGAGACCTTGGTTGAAGCCGGTTATGCCCCTGAGATTGCCTATTTTGAGTGCTGCCATGAGCTTAAACTCATTGTAGATCTGATCTATGAAGGCGGCCTTGCAAGGATGAGATATTCCATAAGCGATACGGCTGAATATGGCGATCTCACCCGCGGAAAACGTGTTATCACTGCTGAGACTAAAAAGGCAATGAAAGAGATACTTTCCGAGATCCAGTCAGGCCAGTTTGCAAGGGAGTGGATCCTTGAAAACCAGGCGAACAGGCCTGTTTTAAATGCCAGAAGATCTCAGGAAAAGGAACACCAGATTGAAATGGTGGGTTCAAGGCTCAGGGCGATGATGAACTGGCTTAACAAATAACAACGTGCTTTCCGAAAAGATTCCTGTGGCCATGGAAGGGGTGCCGTTTATCGGCATATTCTCCATGGCTTCTTTGATTTTTGCCGTGCTTAACTTGCCGGCTCCAAGCCTTGTGATGCTTTCATGCGGGCTTTTCTGTCTGTATTTTTTCAGAGATCCGGAGCGGGTCACACCTGTTGACAAAAATGCGGTGATCTCGCCTGCCGACGGCAGGGTTATTGAGATAACATCCGGTTCTGAAGGGGCAATTCACAACAGTGATACCCTTCGTATCAGTATCTTTATGAATGTGTTTAATGTTCATGTAAACAGGGCTCCTATTGCAGGCCAGGTGCTCAATATTCGTTACACTGAAGGGGCGTTTTTTTCAGCGGACAAGAGCAAGGCTCTTATAAAAAATGAAAAAAATGCCCTGCATCTCAGAGATGAAGACGGGTTTGAAATCACTGTGACCCAGGTTGCAGGTCTTATTGCGCGTCGCATTGTCTGCTGGGCTGAGACAGACGATGTGCTGAAAAAAGGACAGCGTTTCGGGCTGATCAGATTCGGCTCAAGGCTTGATGTCTATCTTCCAAAAAACGTGTCAGTGAAGGTGCAAAAAGGCCAGAAGGTATGGGCAGGCCAGACAATTCTTTGTCTCAAAAACGCTGTAGAGCGTGGGCAGAAAAAGGAAGGTTATGATGACAAATAACGAAGGGACACCCAAAAAAAGTGCTTATCTACTTCCGAATATCCTGACATCCCTATGTATGTTCAGTGGCTTTTATGCCATTGTGGCAGCTATCAAGGGGAATTTTTCAGGTGCGGCAGTGGCAATTCTTGTCGCAGCCATATTTGACGGACTTGATGGCAGGGTCGCCAGGCTCACAAAGACCACAAGCCGTTTCGGTGTGGAATACGATTCTTTGTCAGATATGGTGTCTTTCGGTGTGGCGCCTGCTGTCATAGGGCTTTTATGGGGCCTTCAGGGCTATGGAAGACTTGGCTGGCTTGCTGCCTTTCTGTATGCAGCCTGCACAGCCTTAAGACTTGCCAGGTTCAATACCTTGAGTCAGAGCGGGACAATGAGCAAGGCATATTTTCTGGGTCTTCCATGTCCTGCCGCCGCTGTCATGGTGGCTACTACGATTTTATTTTTTGATTTTCTGCACATTGCTGGGCCTATAAAAAACCCCTGGGTGCTGGCTATGATATATTTTCTGGCTTTTTTAATGGTCAGCAACATCCGGTATTTTAGCTTCAAGGAGGCAGGCTGGTTTCAGAGACATCCATTTAGCGCTATCGTTGCAGTGCTTGTAGTCATGACTGTTGCAGCATTAGAGCCAAACGTGACTCTTTTTTGTATAACTTTGTTTTATGTACTCTCTGGCCCTGTGCTTTTACCTTTCAAGACAGGCAGAAAAAAGATAGAGGCAACAAGCGGATTACAGGTAGATATGTCAAGCTCTACTGACTCTTCAGGTAAAAACAATGTATAAAAGTCTTTTCAGGAGTACACGATGAATACATCCAACAGAATAATTATCTTTGATACAACGCTCAGAGACGGTGAACAGTCGCCAGGTGTTTCGCTAAATATGGCTGAAAAGCTTCAGATCGGAAGACAGCTTGAGAAGCTTGGTGTGGATGTGCTTGAAGCAGGTTTTCCTGTGGCGTCGCAGGGTGACTTTGAAGGAGTAAAAAGGCTTGCGGATGAGATCAGGGGGCTTCAGGTTGCCGCCCTTGCAAGATCCAGCCAGAAGGACATAGACATTGCATGGGATGCCATTAAAAACGGGGCGAATCCGCGCATACATGTTTTTCTCGCCACTTCAGATATCCATCTTAAATATAAGCTCAACAAGACCAGGGAAGAGGCGCTGGAGATTGCCAGAAGCGCAGTGGGTTATGCCGCAAAATATACCTCTAATGTTGAGTTTTCAGCAGAAGACGCCAGCCGCTCAGACCTTGACTACCTGTGCAAGGTATTCGAGACCGTGATCGACGCCGGGGCCAGGACGGTCAACCTGCCTGACACTGTTGGCTATGCTATTTCTTGGGACTTTGCAAGGATTGTTAAATATGTAATGGAGAACACTTCTAACATCTACAAGGCAATTCTGAGCGTACACTGTCACAACGACCTTGGGCTGGCTACCGCCAATGTGCTCTCCGCCCTCCAGATGGGGGCAAGACAGGTGGAATGCACAGTAAACGGCATAGGTGAAAGGGCGGGCAACACGGCTCTGGAAGAGGTAGTGATGGCCATTCGCACCAGAAAAGACCTCATGTCTTTTGAGACCGGCATAGTAACAGAAAACATCACAGCTACAAGCAGGCTTGTTAGCATGCTCACAGGCATGATGGTGCAGCCCAACAAGGCCATAGTTGGCGCAAACGCCTTTGCCCATGAATCCGGAATTCATCAGGACGGTGTGCTCAAGGAGCGCACGACTTATGAGATCATGGACCCTAAGGACATTGGGCTTACAAGCGGCAAACTCGTGCTTGGGAAGCACTCTGGCAGGCACGCCTTGAAAAAGCACATAGAAGAGATGGGCTACAGCATAACAGATGCAGAGCTTGACAGCGTGTTTGTAAAGTTCAAGCAACTGGCGGACAAGAAAAAAGAGGTTTTTCCAGAGGATATTGAGATACTGCTTTCAGGGGATTCCGTAATATCAGAGACATTCAGGCTTTCATATCTTAACATCACAGCAGGGAGCGGTGTCCGGCCAACTGCCACTATTGCCATTGAGATCAACGGGCAGGAGATTGAAGATGCAGTTATAGGCGTAGGCCCTATTGATGCGGCATTTAAAGCAGTGGCTCAACTCACCCAGACTAAAAGCACACTGGATAAGTTTTATATAAACGCCATCACAGGTGGCACAGACGCCCAGGGAGAGGTGAGTGTACGCATCTCGGAAAATGAATTGATCGCAAATGGCTATGGGGTTGACCCGGATATCCTGACTGCCAGTGTAAAGGCCTACATCAATGCGCTCAACCGTATGGAACACCTGAAACAGAAAGGCGCTGACAAAAAGGTTGGCTGCATGTGTTGCTGAGTTTTTCGGCATTATACTGGATAGTTACTTGCGGTGTATAGGAAGTACGCCTCATCTCTCAGGAGTTGCGCTCCTTGCATTTGACGAATTTTTACGAGGATATCATTTATTAGACAGGAGAAAAACAGCTTAAATGACTAAACCAATGACTATTTCTGAAAAGATACTGGCAGTCCATGCTGGTCTTGACTTTGTAGAACCAGGTCAACTTGTGGAGGTTAATGTTGACATGGCGCTTGGTAACGACATCACAGCGCCTATTTCAATCAAAATAGTAAGAGACGCCAATATTAAAAATGTATTTGACAAGGAAAAGATCGCCCTGGTCGCAGACCACTTTGTGCCGAACAAAGACATTAAAAGCGCAGAACAGGCCAAGATATTGAGGGATTTTGCAAGAGAGTATGGCATCGTCAACCATTTTGACGGCGGGAAGACAGGGGTAGAACATGTACTTCTGCCGGAAAAAGGGCTTGTGCTCCCCGGCGATGTGATCATCGGAGCAGATAGTCACACCTGTACTTATGGAGCAATGGGTGCCTTTGCAACAGGCGTTGGAAGCACTGACCTGGCCGCCACAATGATAACAGGCAAAACCTGGTTCAAGGTGCCTGAGACCATTAAATTTATTTACAAAGGTGCGCTTCAGCCATGGGTTACAGGTAAAGACCTTATCCTCTATGCTATTGGCGATATTGGCGTGGATGGTGCGCTCTATCAGGCGATGGAGTTTACCGGAGAGGTCATTGACAGACTTAGCATGGCCGAGCGCTTCACTATGTCCAATATGGCAATTGAGGCCGGAGGCAAGGTCGGGATGATTGCGCCTGACCAGAAAACCCTTGATTTTGTAAAGCCAAGGGCAAAACGGGCGTTTAAGTGCTATGCAAGCGATAACGATGCGAATTACGCAAGGGTGATAGAGTACGATTGCTCTAAAATAGAGCCACAGATCGCCTTTCCACACCTTCCGGAAAACACAAAAGGCATATCAGAGGCGCGAGGCCTTGCGATTGACCAGGTGGTGATCGGCTCCTGCACTAACGGCAGGATAGAGGACCTGGAGGTCGCCGCTAATATCCTTAAGGGCAGAAAGGTTGCATCTTCAGTGCGCTGCATTGTGCTGCCTACCACGCCGACTGTTTACGGAGAGGCAATGGAGCGTGGCTATCTAAAGATATTTCTGGATGCAGGCATGGTAATAGGGCCGCCGACCTGCGGACCATGCCTGGGAGGCCATATGGGCATACTTGCCAAGGGAGAACGCTCGCTTGCCTCGACAAACAGAAACTTTGTGGGCAGGATGGGGCATCCTGAAAGCGAGGTATATCTTGCAAGTCCGGCAATCTGTGCTGCAAGCGCCGTGTGTGGCAAAATCGCAAGTCCTGAGGAGCTTTAATCTATGAATTTTACTGGAAAAACCTGGAAATTTGGAGAAAATATAGACACAGACGTAATTATTCCCGCCCGTTACCTCAACACATCCGATCCGCAGGAGCTGGCAAGGCACTGCATGGAGGATGCTGACCCTGAGTTTCACAAAAAGCTCGCCAAGGGTGACATCATTGTGGGCGGCAAAAACTTCGGCTGTGGCTCTTCCCGTGAGCATGCACCAATCGCCATCAAGGCGGCAGGCATCTGCTGCGTTATAGCCCCTACTTTCGCCCGCATCTTTTACCGCAATGCCTTTAACATGGGGCTTCCTATCTTTGAATGCAAAGAGGCGGCAGAGGATATACAGCAGGGAGACCAGATAGAAGTGGATGGGGCGACTGGGGTGATCAAAAATCTTGCTACAGGCAAAATCTATCAGGCAAAGCCTATCCCGGCATTCATGCAGGAGTTGATCATGGACGGGGGACTGATCGCCCATATTCTGAAAAAGAATGAACCAGCATGAAATTTGAACTTAAATGGCTCGCCTGGGAGATAACCAGGCGATGCAATCTAAAATGTGTTCATTGCCGCTCTTCTTCTGAACTTGAGGCCAAGGGGCATCCGGACTTTTCCACAGAAGAAGGCGTCAGGATATTGGATGACATCAGCGCCTTTGCAAGTCCTGTCGTGGTGCTTTCAGGCGGAGAGCCGCTTTTACGCCATGACTGGCATGAGTTAGCCTCTTATGGCACGCAAAAAGGGCTCAGGATGTGTCTTGCCACAAACGGCACTCTTGTGACCGAAGAGGTCTGCAGAAAGATAAAGGACACCGGCATCAAGATGGTTTCCCTGAGCCTTGACGGTTCAATTGCCTCTGTGCACGACGATTTCAGACAGCAGCCAGGCGCTTTTGATGCAGTGGTCAGGGCGGCAGGGCTTTTCAGACAGCATGACATAGGTTTTTTGATAAACTCATCCTTTACCAGAAGAAATCAGCAGGAGATCCCCAAGGTATATCGCCTTGCCAAAGAGCTTGGGGCAACTGCCTGGTACATGTTCATGATCGTTCCGACAGGAAGAGGTGAAGATGTCATGGATGAGTTGATATCTGCCGAGGATTATGAGGAATTGCTTAAGTGGCACTATGAAATGGAAAAAAACGAACATGATATGCTCGTTCGTCCTACCTGTGCCCCGCACTATTACCGTGTGAAGCTTCAGATGGCAAAGGCAGAAGGGAGCAGGCTTGAACACCGCACTCTCAAATTTTCTACAGGCGGCTCAAAAGGCTGTCTTGCAGGTCAGCTCATCAGCCTGATCAATGTAGATGGAGATGTGCTTCCATGCAGTTATTTTCCACTGGCTGCAGGAAACATCCGTGAAAAATCCCTCAAGGAGATATGGGAAACCAGCCGATTGTTTCAGGAGCTGAGGGACTTCAAGTCCTACAAGGGCAGTTGTGGTGTCTGTGAATATGTAAATGTGTGCGGAGGCTGCCGGGCAAGGGCTTACGCCATGTCAGGCGATTACATGGCGGAAGAGCCTTTTTGCAACTATGTGCCAAGAAAAGGCGCTTCATAAAAAAGCGTTTTTTAACGCCTGACTATTGACAAATCAGCCTGCGTGGTACATAGTCTTCAACGCTTTCATCAAGGCGGTGTAGCTCAGATGGTTAGAGCATACGGCTCATATCCGTAGTGTCCGGGGTTCAATTCCCTGCACCGCCACCACATTATATTTTTTCCTTTTTTGCACAATTCATAATCCAAATTTGCTGCTGTTTTCCTGTTTTTAGGGTTGCACAGCAACTTACTTTAATCTATTGTCTTTTCCGGCAGAACCATTAAGTAAAAAAACTGTTGGAAAATTATCTGATCAGGACTTAAAAATGGCAAAAAAAGAAACAAAAAAAGAAATCGAACCCAAGGTAATCTATTCAATGTACAAGGTCGGTCGGGTGCATCCCCCAAATCGTCAGGTATTGAAAGACATCACCCTTGGTTTTTATTACGGTGCAAAGATAGGCGTTCTGGGCCTAAACGGCGCTGGGAAGTCCACTTTGCTGCGGATCATGGCAGGCATTGACAAGGACTACACAGGCGAGATCTCTATCTCAAAGGGATATACTACCGGAATGCTTGAGCAGGAGCCTAAGCTTGATGAAGCAAAGACCGTAAAAGAGGTGGTGGAAGAGGCTGTGCAGCCTGTGGTTGATTTGCTTAAACGTTTTGAGGATATTAACGCCAAATTCGCTGAGCCTGATGTGGATATGGATGCGCTCATTGAAGAGCAGGCAAAGGTGCAGGAAGAGCTGGATAAGCATGACGCCTGGACATTAGACAGCCGACTTGAGCTTGCAATGGATGCGCTTAGGTGTCCGCCTCCTGACACGTCAATATCCGTGCTTTCAGGCGGTGAACGCAGACGGGTAGCCCTTTGCAGACTGCTTCTTACCGAGCCTGACATCCTGCTTCTGGATGAGCCCACCAACCATCTGGATGCAGAGTCTGTGGCATGGCTTGAAAAGCACCTCCAGGAATACAAGGGCACAGTCATCGCTGTAACGCACGACCGTTACTTTCTGGATCATGTTGCTGGCTGGATACTTGAGTTAGACAGAGGGCATGGCATACCTTGGAAGGGCAATTATTCTTCATGGCTTGAGCAGAAAAAGAACAGGCTTGAGCAGGAGGAAAAGGCAGAGAGTAAACGTTCCAAAACCCTTGAGCGCGAGCTTGAGTGGATCAATATGTCTCCGAAGGCAAGGCAGGCAAAAGGCAAGGCAAGGGTCAACGCCTATGAAAAGCTTCTGAGTCAGGAGCAAGAGAAGGCGCGGGAAGAGATGGAGATATACATACCTTCAGGCCCGCGGCTTGGAGACGTGGTCATTGACTTTGACCATGTCACAAAAAACTATGGAGACAGGCTTATTATGGAAGATGTCTCATTCAAACTGCCACCTGGAAGCATTGTAGGTGTAATAGGGCCAAACGGCGCTGGCAAGACCTCCATGCTCAAGCTTGTAACAGGACAGGAAAAGCCTGATGCAGGTACGGTAACCATTGGTAAAACCGTTGTGCTTGCCTGCGTGGATCAGACCCGTGAGACGCTTGATCCGGAAAAGACGGTCTGGGAAGAGATCTCGCAAAAGGCAGAGTTTTTCGTTTTTGGCTCAAGAAAGGTGAACTCAAGGGCATATTGCGCAAGTTTTAATTTTACAGGTTCTGACCAGCAAAAACGCATCAAAGACCTCTCTGGGGGTGAACGAAACAGGGTCAATATGGCCAAGATGTTCACTCGTGGGGCTAATGTTATCCTGCTTGATGAGCCTACAAACGACTTGGATGTCAACACCCTTCGCGCCCTTGAAGATGCCCTTGCAGGCTTTGCAGGCTCGGCAGTCATCGTAAGCCACGACAGGTGGTTTCTTGACAGGGTTGCCACCCACATCCTGGCGTTTGAAGGCGACAGTCAGGTATTCTGGTTCTTTGGCAACTATTCCGAATATGAGGTTGACAAGAAAAAACGCCTTGGATCAGATGCGGATATGCCACACAGGATTAAATACAGAAAGATGGTAAGATAGGGCTAATAGGGGTCAGGTCTTGCATTCCAACATTTCTTTTTTCCGGCAGTTTAC
>DYLC01000019.1 GCA_020722285.1 Desulfobulbus propionicus
GAAGAAAGACCCAGCAAAAGCCTTAACCCAGGACAGGACTATACAGAAAAATATGACCCAGACACATCTTCAGATTCAACAGCTAGACCGGAAAGGGTTTACGAAGTGCTGCAGAGCCGCAGCAGAGGATTGACTACAGCAGAGGTAAAGGAAAGGCTGCTGAATATGGGGCCAAACTCCTTTGAGGTGACAGACCGCTGGCAACATGTGCGGGGCATGCTCAAGCAATTCGCCAACTTTTTCACCTTCCTTCTGATAGTGTCGTCTCTGATCTGTTTTACAGCCCATAACTTTAACCCTGGTGAGTGTCAATTTTCATGGTTATTACCCATTTCTATTTTCTGGCATGGTTAGGTATTGTCTTCATCTTCAGCGCAGACTACCTGCGCAAGCAACTCTTTACAGCATGGGAGAAAAGCAGAACCAGATTTTGATCTTGCAGAGGGACGGATGATAGGGTTTGATAAGATATCAGAGAAGGAATTCCGATCCGTTATTTTTCATAGACTTCGTTTTTCTCACTCCACTGCCTTAGCCGCTCGATCAGCGGCCCAGCGCCTTCCTTATTCAGTGCGGATATCCGCACAGCGTCTTCATCACGGCCAGTGGGCGCAATGCCATCTGCGAGCATGTCCATCTTGTTATAAACAACGATCCTCGGCGTCTCCAGCAGAGCCATCTCCTCCAGCACGGCCTCGACTGATTTTATCTCCTCGTCTCGATATGGGCTTGTGCCGTCCACAATGTGCAGAAACAGGTGAGAGTCTTGAAGCTCCTCAAGCGTAGCCCTGAAGGCAACCTTCAGGTGTTCTGGCATATTCCTGATAAACCCTACTGTATCAGACAAAAGTATCTCATGGCCAGGGGCCAGCCAAAGCCTTCTGGTCGTGGTATCGAGTGTGGCAAAAAGCCTGTCTTCAGACAGTACGCCCGCCCCGGTCAGGGTGTTGAGCAGGGTGGATTTACCTGCATTCGTGTAACCAATCAAGGATGCGACGGCAGCGCCGGTCTCTTTTCTGTGGCTTCGCCTCTGCCTGCGCCTTGTCACAAGTCTTTTGAGACTGTTTTCAAGGGAGGTGATTCTATCTCGAATCCTGCGCCTGTCCATCTCCAGCTTGGTCTCACCAGGGCCCCTTCCGCCTATACCTCCCATGAGCCTGGACATGGCGACCCCTCTGCCCACAAGCCTTGGAAGTATGTATTTTAGCTGGGCAAGCTCCACCTGGATCCGACCTTCAGATGTCTGGGCCCTACGGGCGAATATGTCAAGGATAAGCTGAGTGCGATCCAGCACCTTCATGTCCATGAGCTGAGCGATGTTATTGACCTGAACAGGGCTCAATTCCTGGTCAAAAATGATGGTCGTCGCCCCGAGAAACAAGCCGTTAATCAGGATATCCTGAAGCCTGCCTTTTCCCATCAGATATGCAGGGCTATATCTTTCCACCCTCTGCCAGACCTGGTCCAGCACCTCCACATTTGCAGAAATCGCAAGCCTTGCAAGCTCATCAATAGAGCACTCGACCTCATGTCTGGGCTCATGCTGCGACGTCTGGCTGACATGGACGAGGATCGCCCTTTCTTCGGCGCTTTTTACCCCATGCGTGGCAAAGGCCTTGTCCATAGCGGCCTCAAGCTCCAGAATCTGTTCCGCAAAGGGCATAGAGGCCTGAAACACGCTATTGAATATCTTTTGTTCCCATTTTTCCGTTCCGGAAGAAGGCAGAAGCTGTGCAACATGCAAACGGTGCATACCGCCCGTTTCATCTACCTCCAATACGGCAAAACCATCCAGCCGCAGAAGCGCCAGGTCTGTGAGGTCCTCCCGCGTCAACTCCTGGAGCGCACCAAGATGGGTGCGCACCGCCCGCAGGCCCTTGAGCCTTCTTGCACCGCGTCTGTATGCTGAAAGGTCAGGAAACATTACCCCCTTTGCATCACCTACAATGACATGCTCTATTATACCTTTTCTGTTAATGGTAAGGGCAATCTGTCTTGAAATGACTGTTGTGAGATGCGCAAGCTCCCGGGCAAGCTCGGGCTGAATAAACCAATCTATGCCAATTTTGCGCCTATAAAGCCTCTCAAGCTGATGTGTTTCAGAGGCAGATAACCCTTTAAGGTTTCCGTATATTTTTGAGATAACCAATCCTCTCTAAGTATAACTATCCAGTATAATGCCGAAAACGAACGAAAACCACCGTACTGTAACTATTCAGCAGTGCCCCAGATACAAGGAAGAGGCCTCCTGCGAAGTGTGCTGCCTGCATATTAGCCGGCCGATGGCACAGCAGATGGGGTGCTGCTGGATAGTTTTACATAAAATTTCTATTTTTGAGGAGTCTTTTTATGTTTTAGAATAAGTTCCTGGGCCAGGGCATGATAAGAGTAAGCAGCTTTCGAACCTGGATCATGTTGAAAGATTGTCCTTCCAAAGCTTGGACTTTCACTGAGCCTGATTGTACGCGGGATTATAGACCTGAACACCAGATCCTCAAAATGAAGCCTCAAATCCTCAGCAACCTGATTGTTAAGCTTTATCCTGGAATCAAACATGGTCAAAAGAATGCCTTCTATATGAAGCTTCGGATTGAATGACATTTTGACAAGACGAATGGTGTTTAAAAGCTGACTTAAACCTTCCAGCGCATAATACTCACATTGCATTGGAATCAGAATAGCGTGCGAAAAAACCATGGCATTGATAGTTATAAGCCCAAGAGAAGGTGGAAGGTCAAGAAGCACAAAATCATAACCAGACAGGTTAGAACACACCTCCTGCATTATAAATTCACGGCGCTTCCTTGCAGCAAATTCAATATCTATGCCAACGAGGTCTGTTCCTGCCACAATAGCCATCAGATTTTCAGTGCTTGTTCCAGATACTGCATCATCAAATGATGCAGCACCGGTCAGCACATGATACAGGTTTGGTCTGTCCTGCCCTGAAAGCCCAAGTCCACTTGTGGCATTTGCCTGGGAGTCGCAGTCTATGAGCAGAGTTTTCTGACTTGAGATTGCAAGACCTGCTGCAAGATTGATGGCTGTAGTGGTCTTGCCAACCCCGCCTTTCTGATTCACGATACAAATAATTCTTGGATTTACTGAGGACTCTTTCATTAGCTGAAAGCATACAATGAAAAACAGGCGTTGGGAACAATCAACTTTTCAGTTTGCGCAACAGAATCAGAATAACATCCTGACAGATATTTCATCTACCAACTTACTGCGCCATCCAACAATTTAATAACGCTCTCTTTTTCTTTTGGTGACAGTTTGAATCAGCCCTGTTATCAGCAAGGTCAATGAAACCGAGAATAAGCAACCGGTAAAGACTGCTTCGGTTAACATCCTGGATTTAACCTGACTCCAATTATTTAATCGCACAGATACATCTTTAAAAACCACAGGATATTGTACGCCGTTTTCGTCAACAGCAAAAAGCGTTTTATCAGATAGATGTTTTTTGAGAGGTTTACCTGATATAAACAATTGAAACTCATCAGCAGTTTTTTCAAGAGGCAGCTTCATCTCATTATGTGTCCAGTAGATATCCTTATTTCCATACAATATGCCATAAATATCAGCAAAAAATTGGCTACCTATAGCGCAAATTCCGATAAATCCTATAAACAAGTAAGGATTTATTGATTTTATGTTCATCTCATATATCCTTTAGCTGAAACAAACAGATATCAGACCCAATCCATAACCAGATTACCAGAACCATTCGACAACAGAGGTTTTGTTACCCACTGACAACAAACTTTAACACCATCAACTCCTCATTTGCTTTCTGAAGTCTTAATGAAAGGCTTTTTAAAATATTCAAACAAAATTGTGGATTTTCTTTAATACGTTTGAAAAACTCATCCTTATTTAAGACAAGAAGCTTGACCTCAGAGACAGCCTGCACTGACGCAGTCCTTGCACATCCTGCCTCTAAAAGACCCATTTCTCCAAAGACCTCCCCTTTTTGGAGTCCCCCAAGAGAAATTTTTCTGCCTTCTATTTCCTTAAACACCTCTACACTGCCCTCCAGGATATAAAACATCTCGTTGGCAGGATCATTTTCCCTGAATACCAGTTGCTCTGGCAAAAATGACACATAAACATTCTGCGCTTCAGCCATATTCCCCCTTCACTACTCACAAAACACAAAAAAGGCTCTGTTGCAACTGCAACAGAGCCTTTTGATTATGCCATAAAATATAGCAGACTACATCTATAAACCCTACTTTTCCTCAAATGCACCTTCGAGGGTCTTGCCAAAGCCTGGCACACCATACATAACTGTGCTGCCAGAGGAAAAAAATTCAAGCTTTCCCTCTTTTACAAGCTCATTGGCTGCATTTTTAACCTCTCTTGGAGATGCAGCCTCATCAGCCTTGTAAAGGTCTTTGATATACATCTTTGACTTCGAAGCTGCCTTCTTAGTAGCAAACGCTAAAACTTTAGCCTTTAATTCCTCTTTATCTACTGCCATAATACACCTCCTTTGGGTTATTAGGCATTATTTGTCTGTATGAACAGACCACTTAAACTGTGTGGTGGTGTGATATGTGTTATAAGCAAGACGGTAATCATCAATTGACTTATCTGTAAATGGAATATCACACTTCTCAAAGAAACGCTCCCATCCAATTCTCTCCGCCCACGATCCCAGACGCTCATACTTGTTTGCACCGTTAGAGTATGTCTCAATGATCTTTCTGACCACCTTCACAGTAGAAGTCCACAGTGGCGGCTCACTCGGAATATATGGAATGATGAGCTTGGAGAACTTAGGTGCGGTGATACGGTTGGATATCTTTCCACCTACCAGAATAGCAATACCATCGCCCTCGTGATCTGCAAGAGGCATCGCAGGACACATGGTGTAGCAGTTACCACAGAACATGCATCTTTCCTGATTTACGCGAACCGTCTTGATCTTCTCACCATTGACCTCTACGCTTGCTGGCTTGATCGCTCCGAGCGGACAAGCTGCAACTGCAAGAGGAAGCTCGCATACACCTGAGATACGCTCATCCTCTACAAGAGGAGGCTTTCTGTGAATACCAAGAATAGCGATGTCAGAGCAGTGAACAGCACCGCACATATTCAGACAGCATGCAAGGGCAACACGCACCTGAGCAGGAAGTTTGTGGCTTCCAAAGTACTCGAAAAGATTGTCCATCGTAACCTTGACAACACTAGATGCATCAATAGCAGGGGTGTGGCAGTGTACCCAGCCCTGAGTATGAACAATGTTGGTTACGCAAGCACCTGTGCCACCCACAGGAAACTTGTATGAACCGCCAGGAAACTTGCGGCCTTTCAGGTCATCCAAAAGGGCGCGAAGCTGATCTTCTGTCTCAACATGGAACTCAATGTTATTACGTGTTGTCCAGCGGACAGAACTATTGCAATATTTTTCTGCGATTTCAGCTATCTCGCGAAGTAATACAGTTGTGATCAGACGAGCACTTCCGCAGCGCACGGCAAAACAGGTCTCACCTGTCTCACTTACATACTTGATCACACCTGGCTCAACGATTTCATGGTACTTCCACTTACCATGATTCCTCTGGATTACTGGTGGAAGGAACTGAAAAAAGTGAGCAGGCCCGATATCGGTTATGCGATTAGCCATTGGCTTTGCAGGATTATAGAGACTGGTAGCCAAATCCTTGTCATAAGGCTTGGCAAGCACCTCTGAGACATCAAACCCTGGGTTATCCCCGTATAATTCTTTCTGTTTCTCTAAATACTCATTCATAATTTTAGCACCTCCTGTCAATTATGCTGCGTGTCTTTTGCGGAACGCAGCCACATCACGCTTCCAGCCACCTTCAACCTCATCTTCTCTCCAGAAAACGTATGGGTTAGAACGAGGCTCCTTCACCATCTGAGGAATAGCCTTGAGACCTGTACGGCGCAGGAGCTCCTGTATGCTCTGACGCTGCATCAACTCACCAAAACGCTCACGATTTTTACCCTCTTCCATCCACCAATCCCAGAGTGAAGCAACAAAATCCTTGAATTTATCATAAGGGGCTTCCATTGCAATAAATGGAATAACAAGGCTAGAAATCTGTGCGCCATCCAGGATTGGAGCCTTTGCGCCAAGAAGGATAGATGCGCCGGTCTCAATGCCAGGACGAAGCGCTACAGGCATTACGTTGATGCAATGCATACAACGTGTGCACTCACGATTATCAATCTTCAACTCTCCGCATTCCATCCACATGCACTTGGTAGGACAAAGATCAATTACTTCCTTCTGGATATCAAATGCACCCCAGTTACGCCCGCTGTGTGCGCCTGCATTTGGCTTCAGCTCTCCACCAATGTATGCCTTAACAGCAGCCTGATCTATGCGAATATTATCCTTCCATGTACCAATAATGGAGCAGTCTGAACGTGCAATCGCTGCAACACAGTCATTAGGACAACCTGACACCTTAAACTTAAACTTATATGGGAATGCAGGCCTGTGAAGCTCATCCTGGTAGGTCTGGGTAAGATCGTAACAGATAGCCTCTGTGTCAAGACATGACCACTCACAACGGGACTGGCCTATACAGCAAGCTGGAGTTCTGAGGTTTGAGCCAGAGCCACCAAAGTCCGTATTGAGCTGATGGGTAAAATCAAAGAAAATAGGCTCAAGCTGATCGCTCTTTGTTCCCATAAGAACCATATCGCCTGTGGAGCCGTGGAAGTTTGTCATGCCGCTTCCCCTGTGATCCCAGATATCACAAATTTTACGCAGATAATTACTGGAATAGAATTTACTTGAAGTCTGATTTATGCGAAGGGTGTGAAAATGTGCAATACTTGGAAATTTCTCAGGAACATCTGAGTAACGACCGATAACGCCGCCGCCATAACCAAAAACGCCGACGATTCCACCATGCTTCCAGTGGGTTTCCTTGTGCCTATAAGACATCTCAAGCTGCCCAAGCACGTCCAGGCACTCCTGCTTGCCTGCAAGACCGCAGACCTCTACATCATCAACAAAACTTGGCCATGCGCCTTTTTTCAACTCATCGCACATGGGTGTGTCATGTTTCTTAACTGACATTTAATTCGCCCTCCTTAAGATTAGGATAAAATAGAAACTTTCCGCCACTGAGCAGTGACGCGCACCACAAAAATGAATGACTGTTCACTTAACATACAAATTTCACAAAAGCAAGCGTTTTAGTAATGAAACCATAAAAATCAACTTTTTTTAGCTGCAAGCGTAATATGCATGGTTGGCCCCTCTGTGGTAGGCATATTTTCAGCCACTGCCACATCAGCAAGGTCTTCAACGATTTTTCTCAACTGCTCTGCTCCAATATCCTTGTGCATGTTCTCTCGTCCACGAAACCTTACGGTCACCTTGACTTTATCTCCATCTGCCAGAAACTCTCTAATGTGCTTCTTCTTGACCTCAAGGTCATGCACATCGGTTCTTGGCCTAAGCTTGATCTCCTTGATCTGGATTTGGGTCTGCTTTTTCTTAGCCTCCTGGGCTTTTTTACTTATTTCATACTTATATTTGCCAAAATCCATAATCCTGCACACAGGAGGGTCAGCGCCTGGAGATATCTCTACAAGATCAAACCCTTCGTCCCGCGCCTTGTAAATCGCTTCCTCAACGGATACCACCCCGATATTGTTTCCATCCACACCTATCAGGCGAATGCTCTCCGCCTTGATTTGATGGTTAATTCTAACAGAATTTTCTTTAGCTATACTGCACCTCCTGGCTGCTGATATTTTTTCTGAGTTCTTCCTTTAAAAAGACTGCAAAAGCATCTAAATCCATTGGCTCAAGATTCTCTCCACTTCTAAGCCGAGGGCTTACAAGTCTGTGCTCTACTTCTTTATCTCCAACCACAAGCATATATGGAATCTTTGAAAGCTGAGCCTCTCTGACTTTCTTGCCAAGCTTTTCATTCCTGAGGTCACTTGCTACCCTGAAGCCTTTATTACGCAAGGCAGAAACAACCTCCATAGCCCAATCATTACCCCTTTCAGTAACTGTCAAGACAAGTGCCTGCACAGGTGCAAGCCAGAGCGGAAAAGCGCCTGCATAATGCTCCACGAGCACCCCGAAGAAGCGCTCCAGAGAACCCATCAGCGCCCGATGCACCATGATAGGTGCTTTCTGACTGCTATCCTCTGCCACATAATGCATCTTAAATCTCTCCGGCAGATTAAAATCAACCTGGATTGTGGAGCACTGCCATGATCGATCAAGAGAATCCCTGATTTTTATGTCAATTTTTGGGCCATAAAAAACGCCTTCCCCCGGATCAACAGTATATTGCAAGCCCTGTGACTCCAGGGCTTTTTTTAATGCATCAGTGGCCTTTTCCCAATTCTCATCTGTCCCGACATATTTTTCAGGACGGGTGGAAAGGTAGATATCATACCGGTTAAACCCAAACACCCTGAGAACGTAAAGGGTCAAATCCAGTATCTCGTTAATTTCTGAAGTCAATTGCTCAGGAGTGCAAAAAATATGGGCATCATCCTGGGTAAATCCTCTCACTCTCATCAAGCCGTGAAGCGTTCCTGTGCGTTCATAACGGTAAACAGTTCCAAGCTCACACCACCTCAAAGGAAGCTCTCTGTAACTTCTGAGTCTGTTATTGTAAATGGCTATGTGAAACGGACAGTTCATCGGCTTAAGCTGATACTCAACCTCATCAATATCCATTGGGGCATACATGTTTTCAAAATAAAAATCCAGGTGCCCACTGGTCTTCCACAAATCACGCCTTGCAATGTGAGGGGTACAAAGCAGACTATAGCCACGCCTCAAATGCTCATCACGCCAGAAATCCTCAATCAGCTTCCTGATTAAAGCACCCTTGGGATGCCATAAAATAAGACCAGGCCCTATCTCATCCTCGATTGAAAACAGCTCCAGCTCCTTGCCAAGCCTGCGATGATCCCGCTTTTTTGCCTCTTCAAGCATGTCAAGATAGATTTTCAGCTCTTTTTTGTCAAAAAAAGCCGTGCCATAAATACGCTGGAGCCTCTGCTTAGTCTCGTCTCCACGCCAGTATGCCCCTGAAACACTTGTCAACTTAAAGGCGCCAAGCTTGGAAGTATTATTAAGATGAGGCCCCCTGCAAAGATCAACAAACTCTCCCTGCTCATAAAAAGAGACCTGGGTTTCTCCCTGAGAAATCAGATCATCAATAATCTCAACCTTATATTGTTCCCCTTTTTCAACCCAAAAAGCCCTGGCCTGATCAATTGGCAGCGTCTTTCTCTTAATAGGCAATGTTCTTCGCACTATTTCTTCCATCTTCTTTTCAATAGCAATCAGATCCTCAGGCGAAAAACCCTTCTCTATATCAAAGTCATAATAAAAACCATTTGCAATGGAAGGCCCAATTGTTATCCTGGCATCAGGGAACAATTCAAGGACAGCATGGGCCATAACATGTGCCGTCGTGTGACGCAGAACGTCTAACGCCTGTTTATCACCCCAGGAAACAGGCTCAATTGTACAATCCGATACAATTGGAGAGGTCAAATCTCTCAGCTCTCCATCAATTTTGACAAGAATGATTTGTTTTAGGGATTTTTTATCGAGAAAAGAAGAAAAAAACTCTAGGACAGTCCAACCTTTTTCTGTGGCCATGACCTGACCATCAGGCAACCGTATATTAACGCTCCTCTCCATAGCTCTCCAAAATTATTACATTACAGGAATAAATACACTTTTATAGCAAAAAAATATAACAACAACGCACAGAAAACCATTATCAAGCCATACAGCTATACGCAGGTAGATTCTAAAATTTAGATTTTTGCATGAAGACTGAGATGCTCATCGCTGAAAATACTCACGAAGAGTAAATATGCCACTTTTTTCGACATCTTTGTCCTCAATCAAAACTCTCAATTTCAGGACTTTTCTATTGCACAGGTTCTCATAATGGTAGGCGCGGGCGGGATTGAACCGCCGACCTCTACCGTGTCAAGGTAGCGCTCTCCCACTGAGCTACGCGCCTTTAAAATACAGGTCTGGATGAGTTACCAATCTTTTTTAGATAAGTCAAGAAAAAATTATTTATGGCAAGTGTTACAAGCCTTACCCTTTGGAATACTCATTGTCTCATGACATGGCCAGCAAAATTTTTTGTGAAAATCATTGCCAACCCCTGTCTTGTTTTCAATACTGATAGAGAGTTTGCCACCATCTGAAGATGCATGACACTTAACGCACTCAAGCTTGGCCTGATGTTTTGCATGAGGGAATATAACAGCACTCTTTGTGCCGGTTATGGCATATTTTTCCATTAGATTGATTTCAGCAGGGCCGGAAGCCAGGGCTGGAAAAGCAGACAACGTAAAGACAAAAACCCCAAAAACTATTTTGTTCATATACAACCTCCTGATATTTTTTTGTAAGTCTTTTTTAAAGTTGCACCTATTACCATTCACTCTGTTCTCGAAACCTGACAGGCGAAAGGTTGCGACAGATAGCCATACTATTCGTGCGTTTTCAACATTATCTGGATAATTACTTCGTGCTACAACTGCTATCATATACAGAACATGTTGTTTTTTCAGCTCACATACCCGCAATCCAGATGTCTATTTTAAAATTTTCATTTACAGGCTGTCTTGGGAAAGACCTATTTCTTTTGCCACAGCCAAAACGGTTTTTACATAAGGCTCACTGTGGTTGTAAGAATAAACCACCTTTGCCCGTTCTTCAGCAGAAAGCCCAGACTGCCAGCCGTTTTCCTTTAGATAATTTGATGCGCTTGCCGCAGCATCTGGCAGGGAAAAAAGGTCTATCCTCCCATTTCCATCAAAATCAACTCCATAACGAAGTATACTTGAAGGGATGAACTGGCAGATACCAAAAGCGCCAAAGATTGAGCCGTTAAAGCCCAAAGGATCAGCGCCCGTCATCTTGGAAAATGTTAAAAGCGCCTTAAGTTCCTCATATGCCCATTCAGATTTTCTCTTTAAAAAAGCTTCAATACGATCCCTGTCTTCCAGTAGGTCTGTCGGAAGAACCCCTTCAACTGCACTGAAATCCTTAGCCAAAGCCATGCTCGAAAACACATTAAATACCTTGGCATTGCCAAGAGTCTTTCCAAAATTTGTCTCCACCAGCAAGATCGCCACCACAATCTCTCTGGGAACAGCATATTTATCCTCGACCTCTGATAACAACCTGATATTTTTATTTAAAAAATCACGAGCAGACCTGATCCTGTGAGGAGCAAGATATTGAGAATAATCTAACTTGGATTCTTTATGTGTGATTTTTCGTGGCATGACACGCGGGTCAAATCTGACTTCCCACCTGGAAAAAAGCCCTGCAATCCACTGAGCATCAAAGCCATCTTGTGCGAGACGCTGCTCAAGGAGACTCCAGCTTACGCCTTCAGCGCTGCAACAAACAGGGGACAAAAACACAACGCAACACCATACAAAAACCAATAATCTGAATTTCATGCAGAATATCAACCCATCCAACCTTCAGGCGGACCATTCAACAATTTAGTTTCCACAAAAAATACCCGCTCATTTGCAGTATCGTTCAACATGGTATCAAGCGAAACTCTCTCTGCATTAAACTTTTTCAAATTAGCGCCTGCAAGCACAATTGGTGGTGCGTACTTTACACCAAAGGGATTTATAAACCTGCCATTTTTTGCAACCCTGTAATCAAGATGAGGTCCTGTTGCAATCCCGCTTGCGCCAACATAGCCGATAACCTGTTTCTGCCCCACCATTTTGCCAGGATGGATGTCAGCGCCAAAACGGGAAAGATGGGCATACTGGGTCTGTATGTTGCCAGCGTGATCAATAACGACTGTCCTGCCATAACCATTTTTCCAACCGGCAAAAGACACCTTTCCATCTGAAACAGCCATAACCGGCGTGCCAACAGGGGCAGAGAGGTCAACACCCTCATGTGGCCGCTTCACACCAAACACAGGATGAAGCCTGGCATAAGAAAACTTGGATGAAACCTTAAACACTGGAAGCGGTGAGCGGAGCCATGAAGCGCTGATGCTCCTTCCTACATGGTCAAAATAACGTCCTTCAGCCTGTTGATCCTTAAAAAAAAAGGCTGTCAGGTCTTTTTGAATTCCTGACAAGCGCGCGGCAAGAATCCTGCCATACCCTATAAATTCAGTATCCTTGAAGTATTTCTCATAAACTATATCAAAACGATCACCTTCAGATAGCTCAGTGTTAAAATCTACCTGGGCGCTGAAGACATCTGCAAAGGCGAGTGCAAGTTTTGTCCCTTCACCGCTATTTGCAAATGCCTCAAAAAGTGAACTGTCAATCCGCCCTGACAGCTTCATCACATGGCGTTCCACTGCCACGAAATCCTTATAAATTCTTTCCTCACCCTGGCAACCATCAGGAAACTCAAGGGCATATACATCAAATGGACCTTTTTCATAGGTGCAACGCAAAAGCTGACCATTGCCATCAGTCAAAATAGAAAAACTGTCTCCTGGCATACTTGTTTTAAAATCAACTATCCTGGAAAGCTTCTTAACGACAGTAGAAGCTATGGCATCATCCATGCTTTCCTTGTTAAGAGCGCGCCTTATTGCCCTGGAAACAGTATCATTTTTTGAAAGTTCTCCCTTGATAAGCAATGTTTCTGGCTGGTCCAGACCTAAATCCAACTGAGAGGCTATTTTCGGTTCAAGCTCACCATAAGTCTGGATATCCACCTCAGATTCACCCTGTACAGCATTCGACTCATTTTCTGCATTCAAAAGTTCTTCAAACGTCAAACCATGCAAAGCAGGCTGAGTCAGCGTCTCACCTGTTGGCATTAAATAAACAAACATACAAAGCACAGTAAACAAAACAAAAAAAGCACCTGCTCTCACAATAACCTCCCATTATCATTAAGATTACTAATAAGTTAACACATTAACTACCGGATAGCGCCAAAAATTGCCCTTTTGTCCGCAAGCTTTAGCTTTCCTAACCCTGCAAAGCAGGGTGGGCATGGCTGTATTATTTGTCGGCTGGTAATTTGCCAAGCCTTGCACTTGAACAAAATGCTGGGAGGTTCCAGCTATTTTTTTGAACCACCCTACCGATGTTTTTTCAGAAGTTCCAAAAATGGATTAGGACCGCTTGGCAAAGAGGTCCCGCCAGAGGAAGAAGCAGCGGCATTTGGTCCGCCGAAAACCTTTTCCTTTGCTGCTGCCTGCTGAGCGGCCTTCTTCAGCTTATCCTGATAAGCATCCTCCTGGGCGGCTGTAGTGGCAGACTGCTTCTTAGATACTGGGTCTGTCTTAGGCTGTGGGTGATTTACCGGCAACTCCTGCGACATTGCCGGGGCAGAAGGTGACGCCTGAGGCGAACCACCAGCAACTGCCGAGGGGGTTGGAGGAGCTGGAGGCGATTCTGAAACCACCTTGGGCGTAGCCTGGCCTATCGGTGCGTTTACATATTCTTTTTTAGCATTTTGAGTGTCATAGAGGGTTACATACAACCTGTTCCCAGTCGCGTTTTCAAAGACAGCGAACCTTTCATCCAGCTTTTTGAATGTGTACCCCTCAAGTTTGTCACCCACTTTTAGTGACAGATAACCACGTTTGTCAAGATTGTTCTTCTGACGATCTGCAAGTTGACCTGATGGCTTAAAAAAAGCTTGCGAGTTTTTGCCGATAGAAACTAACCCGTAAAGCTGCATTTCCTTAGGCTCAAACCCCTTGCCTGAATCCTGCTCTGCGCCTGGAGTGCTGCTTGGCATATCTTCATTGAACAGATTGCGCTCAACAATATTTTTGTATTTTGGGGGCAGCTCCACGCTTGCGGCTGCATACCTGCCTGTCAGCAGCAGAAACGCTGCAACCACAAAAAACTTGTAGTTCTTCATGTAAACCTTCTCCCTAAAACTCAACAGGCAACCCCTTGAGCTGCGTTCTCGTAAGCACAGGTCCATCCTTACAGACATAAAGTGGACCGCAGGTGCAGTGACCACACACGCCAAGCCCGCATTTCATACGGTTTTCAAGGGAAAAATACATCTGTTCATCCTTCCAGCCGATCTTCTCAAGCGGAGGCATAGTAAACTTTATCATGATGGGAGGTCCGCAGACCATTGCCACAGCGTTTTCAGGCGAAGGCGCCACTTTTTCTGTAATAGTGGGCACAAACCCGACAAGCCCTTCCCAGCCTGGAGCTTGCCTGTCAACGGTAACATTCATCGAGATGTCCCCACGCTTTGCCCACTGCTCAAGCTCAGACCTGTAAAGCAACATGCCAGGCGAACGAGAGCCATAAATCACAGTTATATGCCCATAATCCTGCCTGTTGGCAAGCAAATAGGCTATAGTTGCCCTAAGCGTGGTAAAGGCATAACCTCCACCGATAATCACGATGTTTTTCCCTTTAAAAGCCGTATCCACAGGAAAACCATTGCCCATAGGACCTCTAAGCCCAACCCTCTCGCCCTTTTCCATCTCATGAAGTGCAGTTGTAACAGAACCGATCTTGAAGATGGTAAAGAGCACTGAACCTGCCTCAGTTGGCGAAGATGCGATGCCAATCGGAGATTCACCCTTTCCAGGCACTGAAATCATGGCAAACTGCCCAGGATTATGCCTCCAAGCCATGCGCTCCTCTTCATTTTCTATCACAAGCTTGAAGGTTTTCAGGCTTGCATCCTCTGTTTCAACTGTAATATCATCAATTATAGCGCTATATGGAATATAAGAATTAGACATTGTCATCTCTCTTAATCTACTGCAAGCAAGGTTGTCATAACCTCGCGTATATCAATGTTTACAGGACACTCCCTGATACATCTGCCACATCCTACGCAGGAAAGCGCCCCGAAGCGGTCTGGGAAATACTTGAGCTTGTGCATGAATCTGTTTCTGACTCGATGCTCCTTTGTGCCTCGCGGGTTATGACCTGAGGCATGTTTTGTAAAAAGTGGAAACATGCATGAGTCCCAATAACGAATACGCCTAACAGAAGGCGCATCACATGCACAACCACCAGTGCCACAAGCACAGGCATTTGAACTGCCCTTGTCTTTTCGTATAGCCTCATCCTGAATATCAAAACAATAACATGTAGGACAAAGAAATGTACATGCGCCGCAGTTGATACAGCTTTGGCTCAAATCCTGCCATATTTTACTCTGGTACAAAGACATCAAGTCTTTTCCCTTAAGCGAAGGTGTGCTGTTAGCCTTTTGCGCATCTGCCGCAAAACTTTCGCGCCTTTTTGTAAACTCAGCCAACAAAGCCTCATCCAATGCCGCGCCTTGACTTCCCAGAAGCTCATCTCCCTGATTAGTCAGTGCTTCAAGGGCAAAACCTGTCCCAAGAGTAGTAATCAGGATATCTAACCCATCTGTCCCAAGGGGTGAGCCCCCTGTTTTTTCACAAAAACAGGTTATTGCCTTTTCATTGCATCCAACGCCAACCAGCACAGTCTTGTTTTGATTTGCTTGATAATAAGGATCGTCTCTGTAAGGCATTGCATTGAGCATAACACTTCTGGCATCACAGGGTCTTACCCCTAAAATAAGCCTTTTTTGCCCTACGGTGTTTGCTAAAGGCGCACAGGGTTTATTATCAGATGTAAAAGTAACGAGGGTTTCAGGCTGCGGAAAGAAAAATGGCTTGATCGAGGTTTTGTGCACACCTTTTGCAATTTTATCAGGCAAAACACCATAAAACTCCTCTTTTGAGGCAATTTTGCCCCAACCAATAACAGAACAGGCAGCATCTTCCCCCTTGCCATCATTTGGAGCATACACATCAAAGGTTTCACACCATGAGGCAAGCAAAGCTAACAGTTCTTTTTCATTCAGGAAAATCGTTTTCATCTTACGCCTTATTCCTTTTTCTGCCCATGTTTAGGCTCAAATATAAAACCCTGAGGGTCTTCAAGCTTGTAGGTAGTCATGGTCAAGGGTTTAGAAGCGTCCATGCCAGCCTCATCTCCAAACAACTCAAACACGTCCTTTTCGAGCTTCTTGGTTAAAAGTCTCATGCGTATGCCCATTGGACAAGCGCTTTCACATGCCCCGCAGTCTGTACAGCGTCCTGCGCAGTGAAACGCCCGCAAAAGATGGAAAATAGCCGCGTCAGCCTTTTCTATGCTCTTTCCCACCCACTGTGGGTTTGAATCATCCACAAAACAGGTCTCACAGTAGCAAAGCGGACAGGCATTTCTGCAGGCATAACAGCGTATGCAGGTCTCAATCTCCTTTGAAAACCATGCCCAGCGCTCATCGGCTGTCATTTTTTCAATGTCCTCAATCTGCTTGAAACGATTTGGCGCCTGCCTGTCATCAAGTTTTGGTCCAATCCAGTGGTCAAACACCACTGCAGAAGAATGCACACAGCTCTGGCAGTTATCCCGCGTGACAGACCAACGGTTTAACTCCTTAATAGCGCCGTCTGCCTCCACGATCAGATCGTGATCCTTTTCCTCAATCTTTGTTATCTCTTTGCCATCAAGGGCTTTTAAAACCTTCTTTCTGTCAACCATACCCCTGCTTGAAACACCTGCTATGACAAGACGAGAGCGATCCACCTGATTTTCCTGGGTCTGAACCACAATATTTCGAGACCAGCAACCAGTGGCTATCACACCTGCCTTGGGCAAAGGACCTTCAGGCGGCGGGTCTTTTGGACCGCGTGGAGGCTCAATGGATTTAAGCAAGGCTGGCAGATAATTGGCAAGATTTAAGACACAAAAGCTATTCCAGACCAACTTCTGGGCATCTTCTGGCGTTTTTGCCACAAAAGGTCTTGTTGTCATGGGAAGCGAGCCATGCGCAAAGCCAAGAAAGGCAGAGACCTCACCTGACTCAAGCAAGCTACTGGCAAATGCCCTCAACTCTTGGGTTATAATATCATTTACATTATTCATACGCTAAAACCTGTTAAAAGGACCAAGTTGTCTTACTGCTTCAGTTACCTGGCTCACCACATCAGCAAAACGCTCCCCCTCAGAGGCAGAAACCCATGTAAAGTTCACTCTGCCAGGCTCAATACCAGCAAACTCCAGCAGATTCTTAAACAGGGCAAATCTCCTGCGCGCGAACAGATTTCCGCTTATGTAATGACAGTCTCCTGGATGACATCCTGACACCAAGATGCCGTCAGCCCCTTGTTTCAAGGCAGAGAAAAGCATCGGTGGGCTTATTCTTCCTGAACAAGGCACACGCACAATGCGGATATTGGAAGGATACTGAAACCTGCTAACACCTGCCAGATCAGCACCGGCATAGCTACACCAGTTACACAAAAACGCTATAATTTTTGGTTCAAAACTATTTTCTGTCATTTTTTATCCTTACAAGGCTCAAATAATTTAGCCGCATACAACCTACCATCAGTGACGGGTAGCGCAATCCATATTTCAGAGCAATGTCTTGTTAGCTATCTTGATAAACCTGAGAGCGATGAGCAATTTGTTACAACAACCACAAGCTCAATGTCTTTAATCTCATAAAAAATTCTGTACACCCCTTGCCTTACACGATAACGCTCTTGCCCAGACAATTTTATACACCCTTTGGATTGCTTGCTAAAGCCTTAATGCGTTCCAGTATCTTTTTGACATCATCTTTAGGGACATTGCGAAGATCTCTGGCAACTGACTTCTTAAACCTGATTTCATAAGGTTGCATGTAATTTTAAATCGTCCAGCAATTCTTCATAGCTTAATGTTATCTCTGCTGCACGTTCTTCAAAAGCCCGCAAATCATCTTGATCTTCTTGCAATGCAATATGCACTGCCTCATTGACTAATGCAGAAATAGTGCTATGTGTCTTTTCTGCCATCATTCGAAGTGCATGATGAATCTCTGGATCAAAAGAAACAGTTGTTTTTTCAATAATGCACTCACAACAACACCTGCCTTTCCTCGCTACACAGTACAGTGGTTTCGTTCGTTTTTGGCATTAGACTGGATAGTTACCATTACTTTACCTATCATGTATGTAATCAGGCTATAACCACAACATAAAATTAGCAGCCACCTGCGCTAATTGCTGCAATCAATTCCTTATTGGCAAAATTTTTAAGTCTGATGGCATCAGAACGACAACCTGCCACACACGCACCACAGCCTTTACACAGCGCAGGGTTGACTTCAGCCTTGCCAGTCACCTGACTCTTGCTGATCGCCTTGTATGGACATATCTTGCCGCACACGCCACATGTAACACACTTGGCAGGGGTAACCTCAGCTACAATCGCCTCAGTAGGCACGAAATCTTTGGCAAGCACCATGGCAGCCCTTGCAGCAGCGGCAGAAGCCTGCACTATGGATTCCTCAATTGGCTTTGGATAATGGCACAAACCTGCCAAAAACACACCTTCAGTGGCAAAATCCACTGGTCTGAGCTTGGCATGTGCCTCCATCAAGAATCCATCTGCATTTATGGCACACTTAAAAAACTTGGATAGTTCTCCAGCGTCTTTACGCGGAGTTATAGCTGTTGCAAGCACGAGTAAATCAGGACTAAGCCTTATTTGTCTTCCAAGCACAGGGTCAAACGCCTCAAGCTCAAGCCTTGCTCCCACGCCTTCCAACTTTGGCAAGCGCTCAAGGTCATATCTAACAAAGATGACCCCCTTACTGCGCGCCTCTTCATAAATATGCTCTCTTCTGCCATAGGTGCGCACATCCCTGTAAAGCATGAAGACATCCATTTTTGGCTTCAGATCTTTGAGTGCGATTGCCTGCTCTATGGCATGACTACAACAAACACGGCTACAGTACGGACGCTCTGGGATGCGTGAGCCAACACAGTGCATAAAAACTGCCTGATTCACATCTGATAAGGCTTCAAGCGCCTCAGTCTGCGACTTTTTTAATATTTCATCCAGACCATGAAGGGTTTTGACCCGTGCATCCACGCCATAACCATACTGCCACCTGCCTTGTGGCACCCACGGCTCTGCCCCTACTGCTATAATCGCTGCTCCATGCTCCACAACAGAGCCATCTGAAAGCGTAGTCTTAAAACGCCCGACAGAGCCTTCAACATCCTTCACCTGCGTCTTAAACCTGACTGTTATATTTGGATGAGAGATGGTTTGCTGCGCAAGTTCAGATAGCACAGGCGCAACCGCAAGCCCCTCCCAATTTCTCACTAATTTTAATGCCTGCCCCCCAAGCGCCTCGCCTTTTTCAATTAAAGTCACGGCAAAACCCTGTTCAGCCAGATTAAGCGCAGCCTGCATACCGCTTACGCCTCCTCCTATCACAAGACAGCCCTTTGTGACAGGAAGCTTACCTTCAGACAATGGCTGATGGCTTGCAACCTTTGCCACAGCCATTTTCACCAACTCTTTTGCCTTCTGAGTGGCTTTTTCAGGCTCTGATTGATGCACCCATGAGTCCTGATCGCGAATGTTTGCCATCTCAAAAAGGAAACGGTTAAGCCCAGCCTCCCTCAAGGTCTCTTGAAAAAGAGGCTCATGGGTCCTTGGTGAACATGACGCCACAACCACACGGTTTAACCCCTCACGCTTGATTATATCTGTCATGGAGACAATGGTATCCTGAGAACAGGTAAAAAGGTTATTCTGACTAAAAACCACATGAGGAAGGGTTTTGGCATATTCAGTCACTGCCTTCACATTCACCACGCTTGCGATGTTAATGCCACAATGACACACAAACACGCCAATTCGCGGAGGTTCGCCCTTCAAATCCCGCTCAGACGGATATTCTTTTACCTTTGTTTCCTTCCAACGGGCAGATGCAAGCAGCTTTTCCACCTCTGCTGCGGCGGCTGACGCCTCTGTAACTGACTGGGGGATGTCTTTTGGCTCAGATGCAGCACCACATACAAAAACGCCCTGTCTCTGGGTCAAAACAGGCATAAATGACTGGGTTTTGAGAAAACCATCACCATTTAGATCAATTCCAAGCTTTGAAGCAAGCGCCACAGTAGAACTATCCAGCTCAAGCCCTATGGATAACACAGCCATATCAAAAACTTCTTCGCACATCTCTCCGTTTTCATTAGCAAAACGAAGAAGCACATCCCCTGTCTCACCCTTGCCATGTGGCGCTGGGATGATGCTGTGGACACGCGCCCTTTCAAACCCGATGCCATCAGCCTTTGCCCGTTCAAAATAGGCTTCAAACCCCTTGCCATGTGTACGCATGTCCATAAAAAATATCTTGGCAGAAAGCTCACCAGCCATGTGTTCCTTGGCAATTACAGCCTGTTTGATGGCATACATGCAGCAGACAGATGAACAATAGGCATGACATGCCCTGTTCTTATCGCGGGATCCCACACACTGAAGCCATGCAATACGCCTTGGCGTTTTTTTATCCGATGCGCGCTCCACATGCCCCAAACATGGACCAGATGGGCTTAAAAGCCTTTCAAACTCCATGGAGGTAACCACATTTGGCACGCGACCATAACCTGTAAAGTCCAACAAAGAAGGGTCATAAGGCTTAAACCCAGGCGCCATGACCACTGCGCCAACCTCCAGCACATGCTCAACAGGCTTTTCATCAAAATTGATAGCGCCTGCCGGACACTCTTTGGCACATGCCCCACATCTGCCGGGTTTATTCAGCCAAATACAATTTTTAGCATCAATGGCGTATTTCAAAGGAACTGCCTGTGGAAACTTGAGATAAATCGCTTTTCTCTTGCCAATGCCCAGATTATACTCGTTAGGTACAGACTTTGGGCATTTTTCAGCACATTTTCCGCAGGCGATACACTTGGCAGGGTCAACATAACGGGGCTTTTGCCTCACCACAGCCTTAAAATTTCCAGCCGCGCCATCCAAAGACACGAGTTCAGACAGGGTCAAGAGATTGATATTCAGATGTCTTCCGCATTCCACCAACTTTGGAGAAAGGATACATGCAGAGCAGTCATTGGTGGGAAATGTCTTGTCAAGCTGACCCATTGAGCCGCCAATGGCAGCAGATGACTCCACCAGATGCACATAAAGACCTGAATCAGCCATATCAAGCGCGGTTTGAATGCCTGATATGCCACCACCTATGACCAGCACAGAACCCTTGGGGTTATTCATAAATCTTGCCTCATTTTCACTATAATTTCTATCTTACCAACGCCTTTTCTATCCAGTTCCAAAGGTGCGTAGTCTGCCACTTGCCACCAAACTCCTTGCAGATATCCAACACCTGGGAGTGGCAGTTATGGCAAGGCGTGATGACCACATCAGCGCCAGTCGCGGCAAATTGATCGAACTTGGTCCTGCCATAATGCCTCCTGTTTTTAACAAAACCAGACTGAAGCGCACCGCCGCCGCCTCCACAACAATAGTTATTGGACTTGTTTGGCCATACATCCACAAAGTTTTCTTCGCCAACAACCTTTTTCACCACAAATCTCAAGTCGTCAGCCACACTATCGCCAATGCCTTGCCTGACTAACTTGCATGGATCCTGAACAGTAAACCTCAAACCCTCTTTGTTCCAGCTTGAATCAACCACAAGCCTGCCTTCTCTAATCCATCTGGCATAGAGGTTGATAATGCTTAAAAACTCGAATGTATGAGGTATATTAAATCTTCGCAGTCCCTCCGAGACCACATAATACATGTGGCCTCACTCGGTATTGATGTAATATCGACAACAAAGCTCCTCAATGGTTTCAACCTGCTTTCGCAAGGTATATTCCCAGTCCTTGGCATCTCCAGTAAACATGCAGTAATTTGCACCATCCCACCATTTGGAAGAGTACGTCCAGTCAATTCCCACGGTGTGAAGTATCTTCCAAAGAGGAACCATCTCCTCTGGCTCGACAGTCGGCTCCTTGGCATTTTGATTCAGGTAATACTCAGCGCCTTTTTTGTCTATTGGCGCCTTGAGTTCAGCCCAGTCAGGCTCATTTTGACACGTTTCTTCCAAAACATCGTTTACAACCCACACGAAGTCCTCATTGGAAATGCCTGTGCTGCAACTTGTCTTCTGAAGCTCGCAGGATTTTTGAAGACTTTTAGGGCGATCCTCCAGAGGCCTAAGCCCACGAAGCAGATAGACAATGCGGCCCACATCTATGCCCATTGGACAGGCATGTTTGCAGCGTCCACAAATAGTGCAGGCATATATCCAGTTTGTAGAAAGAAGCTCATCATCCTGACCAAGGGCAAGAAGCCGTAAAAATTTTCTGGGGTCTAACCCTTCAAGCCCTGTTGCCGGGCATCCACTTGCGCACATGCCACAGGTCAGGCAGTAGTCTATATTCGCCTCTTTAAACTTCTCTAAGACATACGCCTTAAGTTTAAGAGTCAACTTTTTTATTGCTATTTCATCAGGAGCAGTCATGATCTCTCCGTTTCAAAAGATTTGAAGTCAGGATGTGCTTGAAAGGACATTTTGAAGCAATGCCATAAAGTGCATCCTGACTGTTAAAGGATACACTTTATTCTTTAACCTTCATGTATATGATGTGTCAATATTTTAGAGATAACAAAAAAAGATTTTTTTCAGACAAACTTCACATGATTATGGAAGGGCTGCTCTGTAATCTCACAAGAAACAAATGCTACTTGCTTCTGGCTTTAATATCAAATGGTTATCAATCAAAATAACTCTACATGCTACACATAATGTACACAGCTCATGGATAAAGCAAGCAGTAAAAATGTCATATCCTCAAACTTCCTGCGCACAGCAAGGACATAGGCCATATAAAAAAATATCATGACTCTCCACTATAAAACCCTTTGGAACGACACTGTCCTGCTTTAAAACACAGCCAGGCAACTCAAACACACGGTTGCATTGATGACAATGAAAGTGATGGTGATGGCCTTTTTCTGTTTCTTCATACAGCGCTCCAAGCATTGGATGAATAATCTGCCGTATCCGCCCTGCATCAATCAAAAACTTGAGATTTCGATAAACAGTGGCCTGATTTAATGACGGAACTATCTTGCGGCCATATATCAGGATATCCTCTATGCTCATTGGTCCGCCAGAATGACGCATAACCTGTTCAATAGCAGTCCTCTGTACTGTTTGTCTCTTCATCTTCTCCCTCGCATACCCACGCAATATAACCAAACACAAGGATTATTGCAAATAAATTTGCAATAATCCTTGACCCCACAAAAAAGGTGGCATAATATATTGAGATGAACCTTTAATATTTTATCATCAATACCAATAAGATCAAATAAATTAGCTGATCTGTAGGCTCATACATGACATCAACAGGAGGACTCGCATGAAAAATTCAGTTTTTTACCTCTGCCTTGCAACGCTCTGCTTCTTCATGGTCTGTTGCACTTTCTCCACAAATACTATGGCAGCCGGAAAAACACGCAGCATCACTGCCTCGACCTTTCCCATCTACCTGATCACGCGCAATGTGACTCATGGAATAGAAGGCATTGAATTACAGCTTCTGCTTCCAAGCCAGCTTGGCTGCCCTCATGACTATTCGCTCACCCCACAGGATGTGCAAAAACTTACGAAGGCGGATATCCTCGTGATAAACGGCCTCGGCATGGAGGAGTTTCTCGGAGCTCCTGTGGAAACGGCCAATCCTGACCTGAAAATCATTGACAGTTCAAACGGAATCACGGACATCCTCAGATACACTGACATGGATGAACACGATCATCATGAAAACACAGACAGAGAAAACTACCACGAAAAATCAGCACATGACAAAAAAGAGGCCCATAACCAAGGACATCGCCACACAGATTTCAATCCACATCTTTTTGCCAGTCCAGCCATGACAGCGCGTATGGCTATGCATATTGCAGAAGAACTGGCGAAAACAGATCCGACAGAGGCAGAACGCTATCTTGCAAATGCACGTGACTATGCCCATAAAATGAAAAGACTGGCGGATGATCTGGCGAGTGCCGGTAAAAGGCTTGTCAACAACCGGATTGTGACCCAGCACGGGGTTTTCGATTATCTCGCCAGGGACATGGGGCTTGAAGTAGTGGCTGTGGTGCAGGCCCATCCAGGGCAGGAACCTTCCGCAGCCAAGTTATTAGCTTTAATAAAGGATATAAAAAAGAAAAAGGCAGGGGCGATATTCACCGAACCACAATATCCTGACAAAATATGCCAGACCCTCGCCAAGGAAACAGGGATTGCCATGGCTGTATTAGACCCTGTAGCCACAGGGCCTGAAAACGCACCCCTTGACTACTACGAAACGATTATGCGCAACAACCTTGTTACCCTGGAGAAAACTCTTGGCAGCAGATAAGCCGATTGAATATGGAACGCCTGACCCTGCTGTCGTATTCAAGGGCGTCACAGTCAAGATCGGAGGCATATCCATCCTGGAAGATGTGACAGCAGTAGTACCAAAAGGTAGCTGCACAGCAATTATCGGCCCAAACGGAGCTGGAAAAACCACTCTGCTTCTGGCTCTGCTTGGCGAACTGCAGTATAAAGGTGAGATACACACCAGTTGCGGGGTGAACAAAAACTGCCTCAGAATCGGCTATGTCCCCCAAAGATTGACCTTTGACCGGGGCATTCCCATAACTGTCACAGAGTTTCTTGTGCTTGGAGTTCAAAAAAAACCTCTTTGGCTCGGCGTCGGAGCCAAGCTCAGAAAACATGCGGAAGATATTCTTTTATCAGTCAATGCCGACCATCTGGCAGACCGCAGACTTGGCGCTCTCTCAGGCGGTGAGATGCAGAGGGTGCTGCTGGCGCTCGCCCTTCAGCAGGAACCTGAACTCCTTGTGCTGGATGAGCCTGCGGCAGGAATGGATTTACAGGGTGGACAGATCATCTGCGAACTTCTGGACAGGCTCCGCAAGGACAGAGGCTTTACTCAACTCATGGTCAGCCACGACTTGGCTACAGTCACACACCATGCCACCCATGTGATATGCCTCAACCGCAGGGTTGCTGCAGAAGGCCCACCTCATAAGGCACTGACAACCGAGACACTCACAGCTATCTTCGGAATACACATGGGCTTGGTCGCTTCGCGCTCCATGCCAGGTGGAAATACAGTATGTTCGGCTCCATGCTGTCAGAAGAACCAGAATGATTGACCTTTCACCTGTTTATCAGTTAATCGTACAGATTCTTCCCTTTGACTGCATACAGGTCAGATTCATGCAACAAGCGCTGCTGGCGCTCATGCTCCTTGCTCCAATGGCCGCGGCCATGGGGGTACAGGTGGTGAACTTTCGTATGGCCTTCTTCTCTGACGCCATCAGCCATTCGGCTTTTGCCGGAGTAGCCCTGGGACTAATATTTTCTGTAGATCCTCATTGGACCATGCCTGTTTTTGGATTGATGGCAGGCCTTGGCATCATGGCCGTGCAACGAAACAGCACACTCTCCACAGACACAGTCATAGGCGTTTTTTTCTCAGCGGTGATCGCCTTTGGTCTGGCTGCAATAAGTCGAAATTTAGCTGTGGCCAGGAACATGCAGCGATTTCTGTACGGAGACATCCTGACCATAACGGACGGAGAAATTGTCTTGCTGATTTTTTTATTCTTTGGGCTCATGTCTTTTCAGTTTCTGGGCTACAACCGCCTGCTCTATATCAGTCTTAATCCAACCCTGGCCAAGGTGCACCGCGTCCAGGTGGCTGTCTTTCAGTACATGTTTGCAGGGCTTCTGGCATTGGTAGTCATGTTTTCAGTCTGGGCAGTGGGAGTGCTTCTCGTCACAGCAATGCTCATTGTACCAGCAGCAGCGGCAAGAAATCTCGCGCACTGCTCAGGCGCTATGTTCTGGTGGTCGCTACTGATCAGCCTCAGTTCCGCCATAGCCGGGCTTGTCATCTCCACCCAAGAATGGGCACGCACAGCCACAGGCGCCACCATCATCATAGTGGCTTGCACATGGTTTTTGATAAGCAGCATTGTTTCATCCATCCGCAGAAAACGCATAATCTAATGTCTAATGTCTTGCAAATTAGCAACTCACCCCACCCGTGGCGGGGATTTATCATAAAGTAACTTTTGA